>QEUZ01000354.1 GCA_003577355.1 Chloroflexota bacterium
CGGACAGCCGCTTCCACCGAATCCGCCAGCATAATGACGCCTGCCTCCTTGGTGCGAGGCTTGGGGCCAGGATAGCGAAACTCGTCTTCGGAAACCTCCTCACCGGACTCAAGCGCCTTGCCGTAGAAGTAGCGGATCAGCGTCGTACCGTGGTGTTGTTCGATGATGTCGATAATCGGGCGCGGTAACCGCGCCCGCTTGGCCAACCGCACACCGTCGATAACGTGGTCGATAATTACACTCGCACTGGTACGTGGGTCAAGGAGATCGTGCGGGTTCTCACGGTTTGCCTGGTTTTCGACAAAGAAGGTCGGCCGCACGATCTTTCCGATATCGTGGTACAGCACGGCAACCCGCGTGAACAGCGGATCACCACCGACGAGTTCGACACCAGTCTCGGCGAGATTGCTCACGACGATCGAATGGTGGTAGGTCCCTGGCGCCTCGCGCGCCAAGCGGTACAGCAGTGGCTGGTTCGGGTGTGCCAGCTCGAGCAATTGCAGGTGCGTCGTGATTCCAAACAGCGAGCCAAGCAAACTGAATGACAAGAACGTGACCGACGCCGACAACGCGCCAGCGAGTGCGGATTGGAACGCTAACCTGGCTACGGCAGCAGACGTTACATCATCAGCGATGGCCTTGAAGCACACTGCCACGGCGAACGTTGCCAGCGCGACCCCAAGCCCCGCCCACACAAACGTGATAGTGCGCTCGGCACGCCAAATTAGGAATGCCCCAGTCGCGGAGGCAATGAAGTACACGAAGACCAGCTCGAACGACATTCCTGCGACCACGCCCAACGCCAACGCCAGGACTGATGAGACAACGAGCGCAAACTGAAAATCCAAAAGGACTGCGAGCAGCATCGCGGTTGCGGCAACTGGCAGGATGTACTGAACATTCGCGTCCGGCAATGCGATCCGTGCCACGACGATAGGCGTCGCGATCACGAGGGCGAGCATGGCAAGCTGCCGGCCCTCCCACAAGCGCTTGCTGAAAACATACAAATACGCCAGGAGTGCGAACGCCAAGATGACCATCAGCCCGGACTTTCCGAGCCGCTCGCTAGTACTGAGGTTGTTCTGTAACAGGCCAAGCTGTTCGAGCCGCTCGATATCCAGCGCAGTAACTGGGTCACCATCGCGCACCAGCGCTTGTCCAGCCTGCACTGTAACGAGGACTGGCTCCACCGCGTTCGCGGCAGCCTGGCGGTTTGCCAGCGTCTGCGCTTCATCGATGAAGACATTCGCGCGAATGAATGGCTTGGCCAGCGCGACAGCAGCTGTCTGCTCCGTCAAGGTCAACGCCGGGGTTGCGCGGGTGCCAAGATCTTCCTTCACGCGCGCAACTTCATCGGATCGCAGCTCGCTCGACAGTGTGTCGCTCACCAGGCGCACGGCTTCGCTGCTCGCCTTTGTCCACGATGCTTGCGACATCGACACGATCGACTGCGACTGCTCCTCATCGAGGTCGTTGGCGATCGCGCGAACTTCTGTCGCCTTCGCAGGCGCAGTCTTTGTATCGTCCGCCCGGATCGCGTCGATCTCCTTCAGGAGCCGCTGAACTTCAGCGACCTGCTGGCTGCGGATCGTCTCATCGTAGGTCTCGGCGATGTTGCGCTCATCAGCGAACGCTTCCTGCCGCCGATCCTCCGTTCGAATCGCGCTGATGTACGATGCAGTTTCCGGCGCCTTGATCGTTTCTCGCGCGATATCGCCAACCTGTAACTGGACGCTCGTCCGCCCCCAACTGATCGCAACAGCGCCAACAGTGACGATCAGAAAAAACAGCCCGAACAACGCCAATCGCAGCACATTTCGAATCGACCGCGCGCGCTCCGTGCGGGGCGGTTCAAGCTGCTGAACCGTGCCGTGTTCCTGCACTGTATCTGCGCCGGGACTCATCGGAACCCAACCGATCCTGCCGGAGTAACTCGTTGCCTCGGGTCAAACGTTCGTGTCGGTCAACGCCCTGCGCTCAAGCTCTGCACGTACTGCTTCACTGATGCGACGGCCCTCTGCCCGTTCTCCAACCTGCGCGCGTACAGCTCCGATAACCTTTCCGAGGTCCTTCGGCGACGACGCGCCGAGCGCATCTGCAACCTTGACAACGATCTCGGCAAGCTCCGAGTCGTTGTATTGCGCGGGGAGATACCGTTGCAACACGTCAATCTGGGCTTCTTCTTCCCGTGCCAGATCTTCACGGCCGCCCTTGCGAAACAACTCGATCGCATCACGCCGCTGCTTGATCTGTGTTCGGATGATGGCCCGGATATCGTCGTCGGAAAGCGGGCGTTGCTTCTCGATCTCCGCGTTCTTGATCGCTGCACGCAGAAAGCGTATGACGTCGCGGGACCGATGGTCGCCCCCGCGCATGGCTGCTGCGAGATCCTGCGTGAGTTGATCGTGAAGCGCTGCCATCGACTATCAGCCCTCTAGAGACGTTCCACTATGTTGTATACGTCTGCAACCAACACTCGGTACGTGAACGCGTACGAGGGAGAGACAGCGGCCCCGCTAGTATAGGCGCCACCGTCATCCAGGGTCAAGCATTAGCGTACGTATGCCGCTACCCCAAACCCTTCAGCTGTCGTCCCCCAAGGACGTGCAAGTGGAGGTGAAAGACGCTCTGTCCACCCCACTCTCCGGTATTCGTCGCGACCCGATAGCCTCGCGCTCCGAGCCCCTCTTGCAAGGCAATCGCCTTCGCCGCAAGTAACAACTGTCCAGCCAAAGCCGGGTCATCTAGCTCACTCAGCGATGCGATGTGTATCTTCGGGAGTATCAGAATGTGAGTTGGCGCCTGCGGACTGATATCCCGGATCCCGATGACGAAATCATCCTCATAGACACGCTCGCTCGGGATTGCCCCACCAACGATTCGACAGAAGATGCAGCCCTCCTGGCCCATAGCGCACCTTGCCCCTTCCTGGTCACCTGCGCCAAACTTCCAACCATGCCTGAGTTGCCGGAAGTCGAAACTGTACGGACCGTTCTTGATCCGCTGTTGCGCGGAAGAACGTTTCGTGGAGTATCAGTCTACTGGGAACGGACCGTTGGGTATCCAGATGTCAGCACGTTTTTGAGCTCGGTTGTCGACCAGAGGATCGTTGCTGTCGAACGACGAGCGAAACTCATCGTACTGCGACTACAGTCCGGAAACGTCCTCACCATCCACCTACGCATGACCGGTGAACTCCGCTTCTGTCCTGCAACCACTGATGGGGAAACCGATTCCCGGTTCCTGCGCGTGCAGTTAGATTTCACAGATGGTTCCACCTTGCAGTTCTTTGACGTCCGCAAGTTTGGCCGCATTGAACTGCTGACAAACCAGGAATTCGATGACGTCTCCGGGAGACTCGGAGTAGAACCACTCGATCCGTCCTTTTCGGTAGCGCAACTCGAGACGTGTCTGCTGGCCCGCAACCGGCAGATCAAGCCACTGCTCCTCGACCAGTCCGTCGTGGCGGGACTCGGCAACATCTACGTCGATGAAGCGCTCTTTCGAGCTGGCATCCACCCGCTCTCCAACAGCGGCTCACTACCCGCCCACGCGCTCGCCACCCTGCATACGGCGATCCGAAGTGTGCTATCACAAGCGATAGAGCACCGTGGGACCACGTTGCGCAATTACCGTTCAGGTGTGGGCGAACCAGGTGAGAACCAGCTCCGCCTGGTCGTATATGGCAAACCGGCAGGGTCACCTTGCGCAGTCTGCGGCAAGCCGCTTTCACGCACCGTAATTGGTCAGCGAGGAACTGTCTACTGCGCCTCATGCCAAGTGCGCTATTAGTCTCGCGCTAACGCTCGAGCCACCACGTCAGCGTTCTCCGCCGCTCCGGGCTGCAGAATAGGAAACTGACACTCGGTCAAGTCAGGGTGCAGCAACCCAGAACCCGTGGCGAAGACGACGACTCGCTCTGTGTCGTGTATCCAACCACTATCTCGCAATCTCCGCACTGCGGCGAGCGCCGCTCCGGCCTCAGGCGAGACGAATAACCCGTCGCTGCGTGCAATCTGGTGCGATTCCCCAACAAGCTCAGCATCCTCAATCGCCAAAGCAGTTCCCTCGCTCGCACGAAGAGTGTCGAGGATCAAGTAATCACCGATCGCAACCGGCACTCGCAGGCCGGGTGCAACTGTCGTCGCATTCGCCCACAGCGCAGCGTGTCGTTCTCCCGCAGCATAGGCCCGGACGATCGGCGCGCAGCCGGCTGACTGCACCACAACCATTCGGGGGCGCTCAGGGCCAATTAGCCCGAGCGCCTCGAGTTCATCGAAGGCCTTCCACATGCCAACAATCCCAGTTCCGCCCCCGGTCG
>QEUZ01000355.1 GCA_003577355.1 Chloroflexota bacterium
TTCACAACCATCGTCCGCGAATCCGGCGACCTTTCGGCCGGGGTGTTCGATACCCGGGGCTACATGATCGCGCAAGCCGTCACCGGCACCCCTGGCCACATCAACGCTATGGCAACCTGTATCCACCACTTCCTGGCGGTCTACCCGCCGGAAACCCTTCAGCCGGGTGATGTGTTGATCACCAACGACCCGCAGAAGACCTCCGGCCACTTACACGACTTTACGGTCATCACGCCCATCTTCATGGACGAGCGTTTGGTCGGCTATTTCGGCAACACCTGCCACGTGCTCGACATTGGTGGGCGTGGGCTGGGGACCGATGCGCAGTCGGTGTTCGAGGAGGGGTTGTTCGTCCCGATCACCAAACTGTACGACGCCGGTGTCGAAAACCGTGAGCTGGTGAAGCTGATTGCCGCGAATGTGCGCGCGCCGGAACCAGTCTTGGGGGATATCCACGCGCAAGTCGCTGGCAACGATGTTGGTGGGCGGCGGCTGGTCGAGTTCATGCGCGAGTTCGGGCTGGAATCGATTGACCCGCTCGGTGACGAGATCATCAACCGCTCGGAACGCGCCATGCGCGAGGCCATCGCCAAGCTGCCCGACGGGGTGTACGAAAACGTTGTCTACTCGGATGGGTACGACGAACCGGTACGCCTGCAAGTGCGGATCGATAAGCGCGGCGATGAAATGTGGGTGGACTGGAGCGGCTCCAGCCCGGAGAGCAAACGTGGGATCAACGTCGTCCTGAACTACACGCATGCCTATACGACGTACGCGACGAAATGCGCCCTGGCGCCAGAGGTGCCGAATAACGAAGGTTCCTTCCGTCCGGTGCACGTGAGCGCGCCGGAAGGGTGCATCCTCAACGCGTTGCCTCCAGCGCCGGTTGGCGCTCGTCACATCATCGGTCACTTTCTGCCGGGGGCGATCTTCGGCGCCCTGGCACAGGTCGTGCCGGAGCGGGTGATGGCCGAGGGAGCTGCCAACATCTGGGCAACCCAGTTCACCGCGCGCGATGAGCACGACAAACTCTGGACCTACCTATGGTTCTCGACGGGCGGCACCGGAGCGCGCCCGACCAAAGACGGCATCAGCACGACTGCCTTCCCCAGTGGGATCGCTGGCGTACCGGCCGAAGTGATCGAGAGCCTCTCGCCAGTGCTGATCCACAATCGCGGTTACCGTGCCGATTCCGGTGGGCCTGGGCGCTTCCGCGGCGGTTTGGGCCAGCACCTCGTCGTCTCGGTACGTGGCGACAAACCATTCACGTTCTCCCCGTTGTTCGACCGGACGAAGTTTGCAGCGCAAGGCTACGCGGGCGGCAAACCGGGAGCGCTGGCCCGCATCGAAGCCAGCACCGGCGAAGTCTTTGACCGCAAAGGCATGCGCGACTTCCCGGCAGGGACAGTGCTCACTCTTGACCTCCCCGGTGGTGGCGGCTTCTACGACCCGTTCACGCGGGACCCCGTTGCGGTACGCGAGGATGTGATCGACGGGCTGGTATCGCGCGAGTCCGCGCTGATCGATTACGGTGTCGTTCTCGACCCCGAGACACTGGAAATCGATGCGCTTGCGACAGCGCAACGCCGGCAGGGAGCCGCTGTGCGGGAATGACTTGACAGCGCGTCGAGGTGGGCGTAGCGGCCCGCAGCGCAGCAGTCCGACGTGGTATCCCTTAGGGGCATACCAACGAGTTGCAGGATGGCGATGGCCGGCGCCTGGCGCCGACCGCTCTGCGGAAGGGACGCCGACATGGACCTCAGGTTCACTGCCGAAGACGAGGCATTCCGCGCTCAGGTGCGTGCCTGGCTGGCCGAAAACATTCCGGCGCAGAAGCCTCGCACGATGGAGGAAAAGAAGGCCTGGCACCGCAAGCTGTACGAGGGTGGGTTCATCGGGATGGGCTGGCCGAAGGAGTACGGCGGCCGCGAAGCGCGTCCGATGGAGCAAGCCATCGTCGGCGAAGAGATGGTGCGAGCGAGCGCGCCGCCCGGGGTGAACTACCTCGGCATCGCCATCGTCGGCCCGACACTCATCCACCACGGAACCGAGCAACAGAAACAGCGTTTCGTCCACAACATCTTGAGTGCTGAAGAACTATGGTGCCAGCTCTACTCGGAGCCGAACTCCGGGTCGGACCTGGCGTCGCTGCAGTGTCGTGCTGATATCGATGGCGATGAGTTCGTCATTAACGGACAGAAGATCTGGACAAGCGGCGGCAAGGACGCCGACTGGGGCTTAATGCTGGCGCGCACCGACCGGAACGCGCCGAAGCATCAGGGTATCAGCTGCATACTGATTGATATGCACCAGCCAGGCGTTGAGGTGCGTCCGCTGAAGCAGATTACCGGCAGCGCAGAGTTCTGCGAAGTGTTCTTCACGAACGTGCGGGTACCCGCCGACAACCTCGTCGGCGAGCTCAACACCGGCTGGCAGATCGCCCAGACAACCCTCGGTTACGAGCGCGGCGGCAACACGCTGAGTGTCGTCACCCAGATGCAAATGGGCTACAACCGCGTGCTGGAAGTCGCGAAAGCACTGCGCGTTGATGGTACCCGCGCGATCGATGACCCACTGATCCGGCGCAAGCTTGGGCAGATCGGCGCGGAGATAGAGAACATGCGCTACTCCTCGTTGCGTATCCTGAGTGGGATGGAGAAGGGGCTGCGGCCTGGCCCGGAGTCCTCACTTGCGAAGCTGACGTATTCCGAGCTTGACAAGCGCATCCGCGAAATGATGCTCGAGATCCTCGGCCCCTGGGGGCAGGTACTGCACGGCGCGCCGAGTGAATACGCGCTCGGGATCGACTCCGAGGAGGGGGACGACCAGAGCTGGGCAACGGCCTTCCTCTGGGCGCGCGCGGGCACGATCTACGCTGGGTCCTCGGAGATCCAGAAGAACATCATCGGAGAGCGTGTCCTCGGCTTGCCGAAAGAGGTGCGGGCCGACCGCCTGCCAGTGCAGAGCGCTGCCGGCAACTAGCAGCGGTTTTCAGGTTCTGAGAGTGATGCAGCGGATACCGCAGAGGGAGGGAGCGCATGTCCGCATCCGTCGTGAGGTCGGTCGCGGAGCTGAAGGAACTCGTCGGCCAAGAGTTGGGGGTGACTGACTGGCTGGAGATCACCCAGGAGCGGGTGAACATGTTCGCCGATGCCACCGGGGACCACCAATACATTCATGTTGACCCGGAACGCGCCGCCCAGACGTTCTTTGGCGGCACGGTGGCGCATGGTTTTCTGACGCTCTCGTTGCTGGCAAGCGAGGAGTTCAAGCGCGAAGGTGTCGAAATCGACCTGGGCGGCAAAATGGAAGTGAACTATGGGCTGAACCGCGTGCGCTTTCCTGCTCCAGTGCGGGTCGGCAAGCGCATCCGGGTGCGCACGAAGCTGCTCAGCGTCGAGGAGCTCGGCGACTATGCCGTGCAGACGACCACGCAGAGCACCGTCGAGATCGAGGGCGAAGACAAGCCGGCCTGCGTGGCCGAAGGGGTTGGGCGGACGTATTTCTAGCGAGTGCTTGGTGATTGGTCATTCGTGATTCGTGGGTGGGGTTGCGCGTGGCTCCTCCGGAACGGCCCACTGCGGCCCTCGCGGTTGTCTGTGCGTGTGGCGAACCCGCTGAGTGGGTTGGAACCACGCACGTACAAGGGACGTGAAGTGCGTCGTCGGAAACAACCCCCCACTAATCACTAAACGCTCGTCACCAATGACTAACTGCGGGGAACACATGCAGACAGATGCAGCGTTTGAGCGGGCGATGCGGGGGTTGTTGCATCCGCGCCGGGTTGCCATCGTCGGGGCATCCGAGCGGATGGGGTTCGCCAGCAGCATCCAGCGCGTGATGATGCGGGCTGGGTATGATGGCGAGATCCTGCCGGTGAACCCTCGCTACGAATCGGTGTTCGGGTATCAGGCGTATCCGACGGTTGACGCGATCCCTGGTGAGGTTGACCTGGCGTTTTTGGTTGTCCCGAACCGCTTTGTGTTCGACGTGCTGGAGCAGTGCGAACGCGCTCAGGTGAAGGCAGTCAACATCATCTCTAGCGGTTTCGCTGAGAAACAGGAAGATGCGACCGGTGGAGAGCGCCAAAGCATGCTGCGCGCGTGGGCCGAGCGCACTGGCATCCGCATCGTTGGGCCGAATTGCCTCGGGATCATCTCGGTGCCGAACCGGTTCAACGCGCTGTCCGGGCCGTTCGACTTCCCGCTGCACCCTGGGCCAGTTTCCGCGATCTTCCAGAGCGGCTTGCTGATCTACAGCCTGGTTATGCCGATGCACGAACGCGGCATGGGCTTCACCTACGTCGTCACCTC
>QEUZ01000356.1 GCA_003577355.1 Chloroflexota bacterium
GAACTCCAGGCGGCAGATGTCGGCGAAGAACGCACCCGGCCAGGCGGGCGCCAAAGGAGCGTCATCGAACTTGCGACGCCGCAGGGTGAGCGCGTCGTCCTTGACGAGCAGTTGCCAGGTCGTGCCAAGCTCGGCGCTGGTGTAGGTTCCGACGAACGCTTCCAATGCGGCAGCGTCCGGCGCGTACGCTTCGGCGCGCTCCCAGCGCTGTTCCGTGTCGTCGTCACCACGCACGGTCAGCAGGCCCGCCTCCGCGTCGAAGATGTAGCGACTCCCCGGCGCGACTGGCAAGTAGAACGTGCGGGTGTCGATCGCAGCCAAGGGGATGCCACCCCACATCTCGAGCCGCAACCCACCTTCATGCACGCCAAAGCGCAGGGCATCGTTGGTGCGCCGGTTGCGGTAGACGCCACAGAGTGGTTCCAGCACTTCCGCCGGGAGATTGACGCCCGCTGGGATACTTGGCGCTTCGCGTGCAAGCAGCCGGTCGAGCACCTGCTCGGCACGCACGCTTGGCAGCACGGTCGGCACGTTTGCCAGCACGATGACGCACAGGTGGTGATCCGGCGCGAGCAGGAAGTGGGCGCGATAGCCGGCGTCGGCCCCGCCGTGTTCGATGATCCGGGTGCCGTCCTTGCGGGTACGGACGCGCAGTCCGAAAGCGTAGTCAGTAGGCTCGCCGTTGTTCAGCACTGCCGGCGTCAGTGTCAGCGCATTCGCCTCCGGCCCACCGATGCGCATGTGGAAGAAGTTCTCGCTCCAACGCGCGAGGTCTTCGACCGTCGTAAACAGGCTGGTCGTCCCACCCAGGTCGAAGACCGGGATGCTGATCTTCAGCCCACCGCCGGGCCGCACCTCGTATGCCTGTGTGCGGCCCGGCACAATCTCGGTGTGGTCGTCGTGGACGTGCGTGCGTGACATGCCCAGCGGCTTGAAGATGCGCTCGTCGGTGAACTGGCGCAACGTCTTGCCGCTGGCGCGGTGGACGATCACTGCCAGCAGGGTATAGCCCGTGTTGGAGTAGCTCCAGCGCTCCCCGGGCGGAAAGTTCAGCGCCGTCTGCCGGGCGGCGATCTCCAGCACGTCCCCCTCAGTGATCGGGTCGTCGTCACGCCAGCCGGCCAGCGCCAGCAGGTCCCACTGGTCGCGCAACCCACTGATGTGGTGTACCAGGTGGCGGACCGTGATCGTCGGACCGTAGCTGGGTATCTCCGGCACGAAACGGCGGATGTCATCGTCCAGAGAAAGGGCGCCTTCCAGATGCAGCAGGGCAATGCTCAGCGCGGTGAACTGTTTGGAGATCGACGCGATGTGGAAGATCGACGATGGAGTGATCGGCACGCCATGTTCCAGGTTAGACATCCCGTACCCACGGGCATAGACCAGCTCACCATCTTTGACGACGCCGAGCGCACAGCCCGGCGAATCGACCCGGTCCCACTCGGCAAACAACCCATCCAGTAGCTCAGCGTACATCGGCGCTCCTCTTGCCGGCGCCAGACAGCCCGAGTCTCGCTCTACTCGACCCGTATCGTCTGTCACCTGTTGCCTGTTACCTGTTGCCTATGCACTTCCACGCACTCCGCTAACCAGCGTCGCGCACCGGCCGAATCCTACGGCGATGATACTGCCGGCGTGCGCCCCGGTTACCGTTGTCCCCTCAGGACCACGTGGGATGTACTGAACAGCAGTGCTGGAGTAGGCCACCGCCGCTTGCCAAAGACTTGGCCAAATGGGTAAACGCATTGAAACTGCCGAGGGAACGACGCATGCCTGGAGCCAGCCAGAACAGCAACCCGACGGCGGGCGCGTGGTGGGCAAGACAACGCGCTTGCGCCGCACCCCAAAGGCCTATATGCGTCGAATCAGCCCTCGCACCTCTCGGCAGGAACCGAGGCGGGAACGTACTGGTCGGTGAGGCGCCTGGCGGCGTCAGCCAGCGCAGTGCGCAGTTCCGGCGGCTCCAGGGCTTCGACGTGCTCGGAGCGGCCGAGGACGAAGCTCGCGGCGTGCTCCAGGATGTCGAACCGCATCGTCACGACGCAACGGCCATCGTCCCCGACCGGTCCGGCAGAGGCAACGACTTCAGGCGGGAGCTCGTGCAGCGCTTCGCGAGCCACCCGCAACGTGGTCATCAACGTCGGAAGCCCCGCGGTAAAGGCTGCACTCCATTCCGCCCAGCAGGCAGCGAGATCGAACTGCGGGTCGCGTTCGAACTGCTCGCCGCAACGGGCGGCGCTATGGATGCGCGACACCCGAAAGACGCGCAGCTCCCCATCCGCCATGCTGACCAGATACCAGACGCCGGCTTTCGCCACGAGGCCATGTGGCTCCACGACCCGCTCGCCGGTGCTGCCATCGCGGCGGCGATAGCCGATCTGCACCCGCTCGTCGTTCCAGACGGCATCTTGCAGCAGCGGCAGGTAAGGGACCGGCTCCGCACGTTGGAACCAGGGGTCGGGGTCGAGATAGATCCGGCGACGGGCGAACTCAGCGGCGTTGCGTTGGGCGGTCGGCGCACTCGCCAGCAGCTTCAGCACAACCCGCTCCAGCATGTCTCCCAGCCCCAGGTCGCTCAAGGGGGCAGGGCTGCCGGCCAGCGCCAACGAGCGCACTTCGTCGGCGGTGAGCCCGCCCAGGCTACTGCGGTAGGCCGGGTCGATCGCGCAGCCGCCTCCGGGGCCGGGCAGCGCGTACACCGGCACCCCGGCCAGGCTCAGCGCGTCGAGGTCGCGATAGATCGTCCGCTCGGAAACGCCCAGACGTTCGGCAAGGTCGCGGGCAGTCATCCGGCCACGCGCCTGGAGCAGCATGACCAGCATCACCAGCCGGTCGGCGCGCACGCCCCTAGAAGCCGATCAGCCGATCGAGCACGAGTGCGAGGAAGACCAGCCCGAGGTACTGGATTGAATAGAAGAAGAGCTTGCGCGCGTCGTGGTCGGTGTGGCTGCGATAGAGCAGGGCAGCGCGGTAGATGAACCAGCCGCCCAACGCCCCCGCGACGACGAAGTAGAGCGGCCCCGCAGCGCCAAACGGCACGAACAACAAGCTGGCAATGACCATCACCACGCTGTAGAGCAGGATCTGCTTGCGCGTCTCGGCATCCCCACGCACGGCAGGCATCATCGGCACGCCAGCTGCGGCATAGTCCCCGCGTTTGAACAGTGCCAGCGCCCAGAAGTGCGGCGGGGTCCAGAGGAAGATCAGCCAGAACATCAGGATAGCCGGCGCAGCGATGCCGCCCGTCGCGGCAGCCCAGCCGGCCACCGGCGGCACACTCCCGGCCGCACCACCAATGACAATGTTCTGCGGTGTGCTGCGCTTCAGCCAAAGGGTGTAGACGAAGACGTAGAACAGGTTGCCAGAGAGCGTAATCAGCGCGACGAGCGGACTGACGAACGCCGTAAGGACGAGGATCGACAGCACCGTCAGCACGACGCCGTAGATCGCGAACTGCACCGGCGCGACCCGCCCGGCCGGAATCGGACGATTGCGCGTGCGCGTCATGATCGCGTCGATGTCGCGGTCCACGTACTGGTTGATCGCCGCAGCGCCACCTGCCGAGAGCGCACCGCCCACCAGCGTCCAAAACAGGATGCGTAGCGGCGGCAGGCCGACTGCCCCAGCCACCATTGCGGCAAGGGTCGTGAGCAGGAGCAGGACCATCACGCCCGGCTTTGTTGCCTCGACATAATCCGCAGCCACTGTGCGAGGGGAACGGCGCGTCTCCGGCGCCAGCGATGTGTCAACAGCCGCAAGCGGCAAACCACGGTCGAGGACGACAACACCGACGAGCGCCCCCCAGATCAGCGTTGCCACGCCGAGGTGCGCGACGCGCACCCACGAGTTCAGCTCGAACCAGATGTTCGCTGCCCCCACGAAGACCTGGGCAACCATCAGTGCAGCTGCCGCAACCGAGAGGCCAACGAGCAGCGGCGTATCGCGCCGCGTGCGCCAGGCCACAACGACGACCCAGCCAAGCGCGCCAACCGAGAGCAGCGCAAGCCAGCGGTGCAGCAGGTGGATATCGACGGGCGAAACGCCGGTGGGGACGTAGTTGCCGTGGCAGGCCGGCCATTCCGGGCAGGCCCAGGCAGCCGCCGTCGTGGCAGTGTAGGCGCCAGAGAGCAGCAGCAGGTAGATCGCGCCAGCGGCCAGTGCAGCGGCAGGAGCAAGCCGGGTTGACACATCCAGCCGGTTCAGTCCCGCAGCCCGCAGATAGAGGACAAGCGCCAGGACAATGAGCGACGCCAGGAAGGCCTGGGCCATGCCGAGGTGCAGCGTGACTGCCCAGGCTTCGAGCTCGAC
>QEUZ01000357.1 GCA_003577355.1 Chloroflexota bacterium
GGCTCGTACGACCAACACGTCTACTCCATAGCACCGCTGGATGGCGCTATCCGCTGGAAGTTCCGCGCGGGCCGCGGCGTTGTGTCGCGACCAGCCATCAAGAATGGCTTCGTTCTGTTCGGCTCAGAAGACCATTGGGTGTACGCAGTAGGAGTAGATTCAGGAATCGCCGCCTGGTCGTTACGCACTGGCATGCCGGTGCGATCGTCCGCCACGATCTGCGGTGACCTGGCCGTGATCGGCTCCGACGACAGCGTGATTTACGCCGTGTCGATTGCGACCGGCAACGTCGTCTGGAAGCAGCGCGCTTGGGGCCCCGTCCGTTCGTCTCCTGTGGCGCATGACGGAGCTGTGTACATCGGGAGCGACGACAGCTACCTGTATGCATTGCGCGCCAAGGATGGCCGTGTCCTCTGGCGAGCATCATGTGGCGGGCCGGTGCTGTCTACCCCGTGCGTTGTTGGCGAGAGCGTGGTCGTCGCATCTCGCGCTGGGACGGTGAGTGCGTACTCTCGCAAGAACGGCGAACGGATATGGCAACACGATACCCACGCCGCACTTGTGGCGTCGCCGCGTGTCGCTGCCGACACCGTGCTTATCGGATCGACCGATGGTGCGGTGATCGGCCTGAACCCTGCCGATGGCATGCTGCGTTGGTCTGAGCGCTTCGCGAACCAGATTACGTCTACACCACTGCCGGTTGAGCACGTCGCCTATGTTGGTACGGTGGACGGGGATGTCGCGTGCTTCTCCGCGCGAACTGGTGAGCTGCTGTGGAAGTACGCAGTCGGAGGGAGTATTGTCTCGAGTCCCGTGTATGGAGGGGGAGTCCTGCTCGTTGGTTCGACCGACGGGCGCATTTGCGGGCTGGCACTCGCCCAGTCGGAAATCGATCGCTTTGAACGGCTACGTGCCGAGGAGACCGTGCATGGCAATCAAGGCAATGATCCACATTTTGAATGAGGAAACAGTCGTCGGCGACCTCGACAGTATGCCGGACCCAACGCATGCATATATCATCGTACGCAACTTGCGCCGCCGCGACAACAAGCCGCTGCCGATGATCGATTCCGCTGCAACGTCGTTCGCGTTTCCCTGGACGCGCATCTCGTTTGTCGAGTTCTTCGAAGAAGCGACGACACGCGAGAACATCGTCGGCTTCTTCCGCGAGTCAGACACCCAACGCCGGCACGGCTAACCCAATAGCGGACGACGGCGCGCCGCCCAGATCGGCTCGACCGTTTTCGGGTGGTCGGCGCCGGCGCGTGCGGAGGCTACGGCTCGGCAACACGACCCGGCTCCAGCCGCAGCTGTAAACGCAACATGGCCCTCGTGGAGTGTTCCACCAGGGCCATGTTCCTCCGTTTGGCTGAGTCAGCCGCGGCTACAGTTCTTCCTTGACTGGCTCGACGCGGACAGCTTCCTTCTTGTCGGACTTCTTTTCGGCAACCGGCGCACCATCATCGCCAGGGTCAGTGGCGTTGGAGCGGAACTCCCTGATGCCCTTGCCGAGTGCGCCGCCGATCTCCGGCAACTTGCCAACTCCGAAAATAATGATCACGATTAGCAGGATCAGTAGCAGTTCCTGCCATCCGAGTGACGGCACCTCAGACGCCTCCGTTTCCTCCGGGTTCGTGCGCGGCTCCGGCGCAGTATACCCCAGTTACACTTCCGCAACCATCGCGCAGATACCCATAAGTCCTGCTTACAGAACTGTCGAGACCAGGATCGCCAACGCAACGAACACGATCGCCAGCCCGATCGTGAAGTTGAACAACGTCCGTTCGATCCCACGCCGGGTGCGGTAGATCGACGACGTGTCGCCTCCGAATGCGCCGCTGAAGCCTGACCCCTTCGTCTGCGTAAGTACAACGACGATCAGCATGACGGCAATGATGACCTGTGCGATGTCAACCGCGGTGTCCAAACGACAACCCTCCTCAGAACAGCCGCCACGCTCCCAACGGCTGGATGGGCGACGGGCCAGAGGGCAAAGGATACTACAGGTCGAGGGTCCGGACAGCGGCTGCAACGATCTTCAGAAACGACTCTGCCTTCAAGCTCGCCCCACCAACCAGCCCACCGTCAACATCTGCCAGCGCAAAGAGCGCTGCCGCGTTCTCAGGGGTAACGCTGCCACCGTACAGAATACGAATCTGTTGCGCTACTGGATGCGAGTAATGCTCGGCTATCCAGCGACGCACGACCGCAGACATCGCTTGCGCGTCGTCTGGCGTTGCGGCAATGCCAGTGCCGATGGCCCACACCGGCTCATAGGCAATGGTGACAGCACCGAGCTGCTGTGCATCTAAGCCCGCCAGGCCAGCGCCTAGCTGCCGCACGACAACCGCTTCGGCGAGTCCATCCTCACGTTCACGCAGTGTCTCTCCGACGCAAAGGATCGCGCGGGAGCCTGCAGCGATCGTTGCCCGGACTTTCTCGCCAACGAATTCGTCCGATTCGCCGAACAGGTGCCTACGTTCACTATGGCCAGCCAGAATGTACCGACAGTGTGGGGCAATTGCGCCAATCGAGACTTCACCAGTGAACGCTCCGCTTGCAAGCGGATGACCGTTCTGGGCGCCGACACCGATACCAGTCTCTCGCAATGCGTGTGCAACCGGCAGAAGCCAGGGCATTTGGGGAAAAACAGCGATTTCGACTGTAGTCGTGGTCGTCGCATCTGCCGCAAGCGACGCCGCTAACGCAATAGAATCCTCCAGGGTAAGGTTCATCTTCCAGTTGCCGGCGACGAGCACGCCACGCGCCATTTCAATCCTCCGTGCCTAGCGCAGCCACTCCGGGGAGGATACGACCCTCAAGGAACTCCAGCGATGCTCCGCCGCCGGTTGAGATATGGCCAATCTTCTCGGCGAAACCGGATTCATGGATCGCCGCGACCGAGTCGCCGCCGCCAACCACGGAAAACGCGCCGGATTCCGCCACCGCTGCGGCGATCGCACGTGTGCCAGCATCAAACGGCGGTCGCTCAAACAACCCCATCGGGCCATTCCAGACAATGGTGCGCGCACCGTGGATCGCGTTCGAGTACGCGGCAATCGTCTCGGGTCCGATATCGAAGATCGCGTCGTCCGGACCGAGCTCGGTTACAGTGAGGGTGCGGATGGAACCTGGCTCGTCCAGTGAGCGCGCAACGACGACACTTTCCGCCTCCGCAGTCCGAAGCAGCTCCTGGGCAGTGTCAAGCCGGTCATTCTCAACCAGCGACCGACCGACTTCCAACCCTTTGGCCTTCAACAACGTGTTTGCAATGCCGCCGCCGACGAGCACCGTGTCGGCGCGCATCAGGAACTGCCGGATGACTCCAATCTTGTCGGAGATCTTTGCCCCACCAAAGATGACGACGAACGGCGGTTCTGGGTGCGTCAGCACCCGGCCGAGCGCGTCGAGCTCGCGCTCCATCAGAAATCCAGCAGCGGAAGGCAATAACCGGGCCACTCCGGCTGTCGAGGCATGGGCACGGTGCGCCGCGCCGAATGCATCGTTCACGAAGACATCGGCGAGGGATGCCAGTCGTTTCGCCAGCTCCGGGTCGTTCCGTTCTTCACCCGGCTCGAACCTGACGTTCTCCAGCAGCGCGACCTCGCCAGGCTTCAACGCCTGCGCAACTGCCTGTGCCGATGGCCCGACGACATCGTCGGCGAGCGGAACTGGTTGGCCAAGCAGCTCGGCGAGGTGCGCGGCTACTGGTCGCAAGCTGTACTGCGGGTCAGGAGCGCCTTTGGGGCGCCCAAGGTGTGAGACGAGCAACACACTCGCACCGTGGCTGAGCAAGTAGCGAATCGTCGGCAATGCCGCGGTAATGCGCGTGTCGTCGCCAACCACGCCATCCTCAATCGGCACGTTGAAATCGACGCGCAGCAAAACGCGCTTGCCGGTGAGTGAGAGATCGCTCAAGCGTTGAAACCCCATCGGGCGCCCTCCCAGCAACTTGGGTGTGGAGATCAGAACTCGGTGTATTGGTGAAGCCGGCGTCTGGACTACAAGCCCGCCTGGGCCATCATTGCCGCAAGATCGGCAACCCGGCAGGAATAGCCCCACTCATTGTCGTACCAGGCGATGACCTTGCCCAGACGCTTGCCGGTAACCATGGTTGATAGCCCGTCAACGATCGCAGAGTGCGTATCGCCGCGGAAGTCCATCGACACCAGGGGTTCATCCGAGTAATCGAGGATCCCCTCGAGTGCGCCCGCTGCTTCTTCCTCGAACGCCGCGTTGATCGCGTCCACGGTAACGTCGTTCTCGAAGGTCACGGACAGGTCGACCAGCGACACAGTTGGCGTTGGCACGCGCAGCGCGAAGCCGTCGAAGCGCCCCTTCAGCTCGGGTATGACGAGCGCTACAGCACGCGCCGCACCGGTCGTTGTTGGGACGATGTTCAGCGCAGCGCTACGAGCGCGCCGCAAATCGTTGTGTGGGCCATCGAGCAACACTTGGTCGCCGGTGTAGGAATGCACGGTGGTCATCAGCGCGTGACTGATCCCAAAGTGCTGGTGCAGCACTTTCGCGACAGGTGCAAGGCAGTTCGTGGTGCACGACGCGTTCGAAACGACATGGTGCTTGTCCGGGTCGTAGGCGTCATCATTGACCCCGATAACGAGTGTGACATCCTCGTTGTTCGCTGGGGCGGTGATAATGACTTTCTTCGCGCCCGCTTCGAGATGCGCCCGTGCCTTGGTCGCATCCGTAAAAAAGCCGGTCGACTCGATCACAATATCGATGCCGAGCTCGCCCCATGGCAACTGGCCCGGATCGCGCTCACGGCAGATGCGAATGGTGGTCTGATCGACCGAAATGGTGTCGTCGTCGACCTCAACGTCGGCGTCGAAAATGCCATAGGTTGAGTCGTACTTGAGCAAGTGGGCAATCGTCGCCGGGGGCATCAGGTCGTTAGCGGCGACAACCTCCAGGTCATCTTCGTATTCCGTGTAAATCGCTTTGAAGACTTGCCGGCCGATCCGCCCAAACCCATTGATCGCGATGCGCGCAGCCATCGGTGTCTCCCTCCCTTGCCCGTCCGCGGGAATCAATCGTGACCGGATGTTCCCGCGCCTACTGAACCTCGCTTGGCAACCGCGCCGGCCAATACCGGCTCGGAGGATTCAACCACTCGAGCGACGCGGGGCGTCGCCGGTCGCTCTCCAGAGCGGCTGAGGTGCTGACGCCCAATATCAATCAGCGCCGCCGCGAGCTTGTCCGGATCATGACGCAACGGGGTGTCGGCGTTGACGACATCGCGCTGATCAATCACCACCCTATCAGCGTACTCGAACAACCCCGTATTGCTCACAGCGCTGACGTGCCATTCCGGCTTGATCTTGGTCACCGAGGGCAGTAAGTTCGAGTTGGCCAACACGCGGTCGAATACAAGCCCGTTCGCATGGCGGTCAAGCGCTCGCAAATGATCGACGACTGCATACTCATCAGTTTCGCCGGGTTGGGTCGCCACATTACAAACATAGACCCGTTCCCCTGGCGCAAAGCGCAGCGCGTGGGCGATGCCTTCAACCAGCAGATTCGGGATGACCGACGTATACAGGCTGCCAGGGCCGAGAATGATGAGGTCGGCCGAGAGGATTGCGACAATCGCGGGGTTATACGCCTCCGCATGTTCTGGCTGAATGAACGTGCGCTTGATCCGTCCGCGATCTTGGGTGATATTCGATTCTCCCTCGACGATCCGGCCATCGGTCATTTCAGCGCTTAGGACGATGTTCTCCAATGTTGACGGCAGGACCGTTCCGCGAATGTTCAGGACGCGGGAAGACTCAATAACAGCGCGTTCGAAGCTCCCGCTGACCTTCGTTAGCGCAGTGATAAACAGGTTGCCGAATGAGTGGCCGTGCAGGCTCGAATCTGCTGCATCGAAGCGATACTGGAAAAGGTCGCTCATAAGGGGTTCTGAATCGGCCAGCGCGACAAGGCAGTTGCGAATGTCTCCAGGCGGCGGGACGTTGAACTCCGTGCGCAAACGCCCTGAGGATCCACCATCGTCGCCGACGGTGACGACTGCGGTAATCGAAACGTTGTGCTTCTTCAATCCTCGCAAAACGGTGGATAGCCCGGTCCCGCCGCCAATGACAACGATACGCAGCTCCGGTTCGATTGCCCCAAAGCGATGCTCGGCAATGATCTCTGCCAACGGTTGATTATCGGAACGCTGTGCCAGGAAAGGGCTCAGAAGCGAACGGGAAAGCTGCAGAAACCCGATCAGTGTCAATCCAAAGCCAATTGAGATGACGATCATCTCGCGATACGGGTGCGGGATGAACTGCAACGTCACTGCCTGGACGACGCTTGCGGTGGAAGAGGGGAAGTCGTAGTTGCGGTAGATCCACGCCAGTCCCATCGCCATTGCCAGGCTCGTTAGCACGAGCCCACTGAAGAGCATAAGGATCCAGCGTTTGACCAACATCCCTGGACGCAGCCACGTGCGGAGCTTCATGCAGTTCTGGGTGCCCTCTCGGTTCGGCGTCGCAGGCGCGGCTGAGTATAGCATGGCCATGTGCTCCGAGCGGCACGCCGGAGCGCAGTATCGAGTTGTGAGCCAGCCACAGTGCTTGCTATAATGACGCGGTGGAACCGACATGCCCGTGGTTCTTTGAAGTGGGCGCCGCCCGCTTCTTTTTTCGTCCGGGCCATGCCGGTCGCGTCACGACCGGGGCGCACCTCACTCGCAGTTCACGTAATGAACCGAGCCTACCCCCGACCGTGCGCGCGTCGGTTCATCAATTCAGCCCTGGGAGGTACAGCGTGAAGAGCGATTTCTACATGGCGATAACCCAGATCGCCGCAGAACGAGGAATTCCACGCGAAGCGGTTATGTCGTCGGTCGAGCATGCGCTAAAGACCGTCTACAAGAAGTTGACCGACAGCGACGATAACACCGAGGTCGAGATCGACCCTGCGACCGGCAACATCCGGATTTACGTCGTGAAGGCGGTGGTCGAGGAAGTCGATGACCCAACATCCCAAGTGTCTCTGGCTGAGGCCCGCACGTTCGATCCTGACGCATACATCGGCAAGATCTATCGCACCGATCGGACCCCGGCCAACTTCGGGCGTATTGCGGCGCAGACAGCAAAACAGGTGGTGCTGCAGCGTATCCGCGATTTCGAACGCGAAAGCGTGTACGCCGAGTACGCCGATAAGGTGGGCGAGATCATCAACGGCGTGATCCAGCGGGCGGATTCCCGCGCGCTGATCGTTGACCTGGGTAAGGCCGAAGCGGTGATGCCGGTTCGAGAACAGGTCCCCAACGAACGCTATCGCCCTGGCCAGCGGTTGAAGGTCTACCTCCTGGATGTGAACAAGGACCCACGCGGGCCGCAACTCATCGTGAGCCGCACGCATGTCAACCTGGTCAAGCGGTTGTTCGAGCAGGAAGTGCCGGAGATCTTCTCTGGCTGTGGCGGCACGGCAGGAGAAAGTCGATCCGGTAGGGTCGTGCGTTGGCATTCGCGGCGTGCGCATCCAGAATATCGTCAATGAGCTGATGGGCGAGAAGATCGACGTCATCGAGTGGTCAGCAGATACGCAGCAGTTCATTGCGAACGCCCTTTCTCCCGCAAAACCAATCAGCGTTGGGTTGAACGAAGAAGACAAGGTGGCGCGGGTCATCGTTCCGAGTGACCAGATGTCGCTCGCCATTGGGAAAGATGGCCAGAACGCGCGGTTGGCGTACAAGCTGACTGGCTGGCGCATTGATGTGAAGGATCCCGAATCGATCCGCGAGCAGGATGGCGACCTGCTGCGCCAGGCGCGAGCAGCGCTGGCAGAAGTGCCTGACGACCTCATGGCGCTCGGCCGCCAACCACGCCTTGTCCGAGGAGATGGCCTGATCACGCTGCGAGATCGAGAATTTGGGCCGCTCGATGCAGACCTCGTTGGCATGAGCGTCGACGTTGAGCTGGTCGGCGGAGTCTTGAACGTGTACTACAACCGCGATTTGCGGGCACGCTACGCGTTCGACACCGGCGCGAAACTGCCACTCTATGAAGATGTCTCGGCATCGAACGCCTGACGGCGCTTCTGAAGGGAGGCGCGGCATTGCCGAGCAACACACAGTCGACACCGCAGTCTGCTCAGCGAGCTGGCGCACGGAAAGGCCCGCGACCAAAGCATGTCCCAGTGCGGATGTGCATCGCGTGCCGCTCCAAAGATGCCAAACGGACCTACGTGCGCCTCGTTCGCACCCCAGAACAGCGGATTGAAGTTGATCCGACCGGGAAGCGCAACGGGCGTGGAGCGTATCTGTGTCAGCGACGTTCATGTTGGTACCGTGCGCTCGACGGGAATGCGCTCGAGAACGCATTCAAGATCCAGGTAGCGGCCGAGAATAAGGCCGACCTGCGTGAATACGCGCGGTCGCACTTTCCACCGGAGGACCAAAGCTAACGAAAATGGGCCGCGGCGCGCCAAACGCGCCGCGATCCATGTATATGACAAGGAGATCAACACGATGAGTGGTGGACCACGCAGACCGGGTGGTGGAGGCGGTGGACAGAATCGCAACCGACCGCGTGGCGGTTCCAGCAGCGGTCGGGGGCCGAATCGCAAGGGACCACCCCGGCACGATGGTGGGGGCTACCGCGGAGGGGCAACTGCAACGGCGGTTGCAACGCGCCCAACCGGGCCGGTGACCCTTGGCAGCGTCATGTCCGTTGCGGAGCTGTCGGAAGCGCTTGGCGTTTCCGCAATCGACGTCATCAAGGAGATGATGACCCGCGGGATCATGGCGTCGATCAACCAGCAAGTGGACTTTGCGACGGCACGTGAGGTTGCCGAAGCCTTCGGGATCGACGTTGAAGAGCATGTCGCTGAGGTGGTGCAAGCGGCCACCGAAGAAGTTGAGAGCCGGCGCTCCGAGGGGTCATCCGACCCCGATGCAGTGCCACGCCCGCCGATCGTCACCGTCATGGGCCACGTCGACCACGGCAAGACGAAGCTCCTCGACGCTATCCGCGAGACGAAGGTCGCTGAAGGGGAAGCCGGCGGCATCACCCAGCATATCGGCGCGTACCAGGTCGAGGCGCAGGGTCGCAAGATCACGTTCCTGGACACTCCAGGCCACGAGGCATTCACCGCGATGCGCGCCCGTGGAGCGCAAGCAACAGACATCGCAGTGCTGGTCGTCGCCGCCGACGACGGTGTCATGCCGCAGACACGCGAAGCGATTTCGCACGCGCGTGCCGCGAATGTGCCGATCGTCGTCGCGCTGAACAAGATCGACCTGCCAGCCGCCAACCCGGAACGGGTGAAACAGCAACTCGCCGAAGCCGGCGTTATCCCTGAGGATTACGGTGGAGACGTGCCGGTTGTCGAAGTCTCCGCTCGCGAGAAGCTGGGCATTGATGACCTGCTGGAAGTG
>QEUZ01000358.1 GCA_003577355.1 Chloroflexota bacterium
CCTCCCAGTCGTTGCGGTCGGCGTCCCGCGTCCGGTCGTCGCAGTGGCGCTAGCGATGGGGGCCACGGCAACGTCAGGCACAGTTGGTGTGCCCCCGCTGCTCGTTGTGCCCGTTGGGGCGCTGGTCGCTGTGACTGCCTGGGGGCCGGTATCACCTTTACCCCCACCACAAGCGGTAAGCAGCGTCAGCGCAAGCGATAGCGCCAGCAACAACCAAGCGATCCGCAGCCAAGCGGGCGTGCGATGCATCGAACTCTCCGTCTCCGCAGTTCTTACGTCGGGCCAGCATGGCTTGCTGTGCTCGTCAACTCCGCGTCGTGAACGCGGGTTGTCGCCGGAGCGGTAACAACGGCGCCCAGCCTGTCCAGGATCGCCCGCTCCGCGCTTCTCAGACACGCGGTCATATCTACGGTGGTGGCCGGGACAGAGGTCCTGTGCGTTGTCCTCAATGGCTGTCGCAGCACACTTGGCGCGCCACAAACGACGGTGCCGTGGTCGATGGTACACCCCGGCTTGCCCTGCATGTGCTTAGTGCCACGCTAAGTAGCGGGTCGTTTGTCCGGGAGCGGCCCGCGTTCGTACAGATCAGGGACGATGTGTCCGAAAGTACCCGGCGAATTGTGGCGAAAGTACCGCGCAATTGCGCCCACCACCCACATAGACTGAGGATGGAGCAAACCGAGGAGCGAATGACAGGCTCCTCGGAGCTGGGATGTCGAGCAGGTGCGGTGGGAGAGTTCGCCAGCCGCACGTGGAACACAGGGTACGGGCGGGACAATGACGGATACTGCAGCGCGTACCCGGCGCGAGCGCCGGCCACTACCAGATGCGGCGCTGTTCGCCGACCTGTTTGCCGCTGGAGCGCCGAGCCCGCCAGAACAGCCGCGCCGCCGGTCGCGTCGTGCGCAAAGCTTGGTCGAGTTCGCGTTGCTCGCGCCGGTACTGGCGCTCATCTTGGCCATTTCGGCCGATTTCGGACGTGCCCTGACCGCCTACATCGCGATATCTGGCGCTGCCCGTGAAGGGGCCACCTTTGGCGCGGACTCGTTGACGAACTCCACGAACACCTCTGGGATCAGCGCGGCAGTGCTGGCGGATACCCCCACGATCTGGGGGGTCGCGCCGGTTGTCTCCAGCACCACAGGGACCGACTCTTATGGGTACAGGTACGTGCAGGTGACGGTCAACTACACCTTTACGCCGCTGCTGCAGGTGCCGCCGATACCGTCGAGCGTTGCAATGTCGCGCGTTGTCAGAATGCGAGTGATCAACTGATGCAGACGACAGGGCGACGGACGATCCGCGCACAGGGGCTGGTCGAGTTCGCGATCATCGGGCCGCTCTTCTTCCTGATGCTCTTTGGGGTCATTGAGATGTCGCGCGCCGTCTACACCAACCATCAGATCACCAACGGTACGCGCGAGGGCGCCCGCTATGCCGCCGTGCACGGCTCCAAGTCGGGCAGCCCAGCAACATCTTCGACGGTAAAAACGGCGATGTTGGACAAGATGACCGGCGTGTCGAGCGCGTCGCTGACCGTCGTGGTGTCGTATCCCAGTGGGAACAACGACCCCGGCAGCAAGGTGCGGGTCACATCGACCTATTCGTTCCAGCCGATTGTCTCGATGGTCTTCCCTGGGTTAGGCACGATCTCGATGACGAATACGTCTGAAGCAATTATTCGCCACTAGCGTCCCGTGGCGCGGCAGTATGCTGCGATGTCTCCGGCGAGGAGCGAGCTATGTATCAGCGCAGTCGAACGCAGTTCAGCCGGCGCTCCGCTGCTGGGCAGACCCTGGTCATTTTCGCTGCGGGGTTGCTGGTGCTGATCGGCGCATTGGCGCTTGCCGTCGATGCCGGTTACTTGATGGCGCAACGGCGCGGCGCGCAAGCGGCGGCTGATGCTGCTGCCCTTGCCGGAGCGAAGGCGGTTCAACGCAACCAGACGAGCGTGGTTGTTGGCACCGGGCAGGAGTACGCGACGCTGAACGGGTTCTCGAATGGAGCGGGGAACACGGTCGCGATCAATTACCCACCGGCATCCGGGTCGCGGGCGGGGGATACCGCCTGCGTTCAGGCAGTCATCGACCACGAAGCGCAGCGGTTCTTCCTGGGCGCGATCTACAGTGGCCCGTGGACGGCTTCGGCCGATGCGACTGCGTGCGCCGAGATGACCCCGAGGCCGTATGCACTCGTTGCGCTGGACCCGGCTGGCAGCGGCCTCACTGCCGGAGGCAATAGTTACCTGTACATCAACAATGGGGGCGCACTGTCGGACTCCAACGTCAACATCTGCGGCACTGCCGCGTGGATCCAGGCGCAGGGGCCGCTCGATGCGGTCGGTGGTATCACTGTTTGCCCCAATGCCGATGTTGAAGCCCAGACAATGAATGGCTCCGCACCGACCATGAGCGACCCGTTGAGCGGGGTGGCTGAGCCGAACTGTGGAAGCCTGCCGGTGTATCCCGACCCGGACATCAAGAACTCGACCCCTTCGCCGATTAATATCCCGGCAGGTTCGTACCCGAGCGGCATCACGATTAGCGGCAACAGCAAGGTCATCAACTTTGCGTCCGGGGTCTACTGTTTTGGTGGCGACCTCAAGACGCGTGGTGGCGCTAATGGCAACACCCTCAACGGGTCGGATGTGCTCTTCTTCTTCCAGGGTAGCGCGGAGTTCGATGTCGACGGTGGCGGGAACCACGTCATCATCGATTCCGGGCCGGGCACGAACTGCACAATCCCTGCCTGCAACGCCAGGATCGTGATCTTTTACGCCCGCACGAACTGCTCCGACCTGTGGCTGGTGGGCGGGAACAACACCGATGTCAACGGGATCATCTATGCTCCGTGTTCCCTCATCCACCTGGGCGGCGCATCTGGGTCGGAGATCACCGGGCAGGTTATCGGCGCCGAAGCCACGATCGTCGGTGGCGCTGATTTGCAGATCAACTACGTGCAGTACGTCGAGACCTCTATCCCATTGGTCTATCTGGTCGAGTAGTCAGGCACGCGCTGTCGCGCAGGAACGCGTAGGTGCGCTCCCAGGCGAGAGCCGCCTCGACCGGCGCGTAGGCATCGGTACGGTCATCCTCAACGAACCAGTGACCGGCGTCGTAGGTGTAGAAGGTGACCGGCTGGCCGGTGTCGCGCAAGCGCTGCTCCAGTTGCTCCACCCACTCCGCGTCCTCCCACGGGTCGTCCTTGGCAAAATGGCCCTGCACTGCCGCGCGTGCCGGAGCGACATCGACATCGCTCGTGCCGTAGAACAGGACGACGGCAGCGACGTCATCCGGGCGGGTTGCCGCAGCGACAAGCGCGTAGTGCGCTCCCATTGAGAAGCCAATCACGCGCGCTGACGCACTCGTGACCGCGTCGAGATGCAAGAGATAGTCCAGGCCAGCGCACACTGTTGCTGTGGCGGTTACCGGGTCAAGCTGGTCCGCATATGCCTGCGCCTGTTCCTGGGTCGTGGCGACGTTTCCGGCGTAGAAATCCGGCGCTAGCACGACGAACCCCTCCTCCGCGATGCGCTCGCACTGGCGGCGGAAGAAGGGGTTGAGCCCCCACCAGGCATGCAACAGCAGCACTGCTGGCCCGGAACCTCCGGGTGGCGTGGCAAGGTAGGCTGCTGCACTCTGCCCGTTGCACAAGCGCAGGGTGACCTCAGTCATCGCTATGCTCCCGTTCGCAATTCGGTAGATCAGAACACATGTTCGTATCGTAGCGGTTGCGCCGAGGTTTGTGAAGAGGTGTGGCGCAGGGTGCCCCTCAGAGTTTTGCATGTCCCTGATCTGATGCGGAATCTTCGGAGCCGTTGCGAAGCCCGAATCCGCACCACGACTGAGAATGCCCGATTACCGTGCAAAATCCTGAGGGGCACCCTGTGGCGCACCGAATCCCGCCGACGTGGGTGGGAGTCATGCGCAGGAGGGAGTTTGTTGGCGCCGCCCCGGTCTGTCAGCCATGTCGCGAGCCGGATTCTCTCCCATGCCGGCAGCGTGTGTGCGGGGTACACTGCGCCAAAACGAGCGGATGGGGTGAGGGATATGGACGACGTGCAACCTCAGGTCTGGCGCATGGCTCTCGGGCAGGTCAATGCCACGATCGGCGATTTGGCGGGGAACGTCGCACTGCTGCGCGAGAACATCCTGCGAGCGCGTGCCGCGGGGGCGCGGATCATCGCGCTGCCAGAGCTGGCCCTGACCGGCTATCCCCCAGAAGACCTGTTGTTACGCACCAGTTTCCTCAGTGCCGCTCGTGCTGCGTTGGAGGACCTGCTTGATGTCGCG
>QEUZ01000359.1 GCA_003577355.1 Chloroflexota bacterium
GCGACAACATCGACATTGTGGCCATGATTCGCAATCGCCGCCGACAGTCCATGTACGAGAACCTCAGCGCCTCCGCTCACGAACGGCACTTGAGTGTGCAAGATCAGGATATTCACGCTGTGGCGCTCTCCTCAGGCTGCAGTCGTTCGCGCAGTCGCGCTACTTCTTCGTGCAGCGCGTCGTTCTCACTTCGCAGATCGCGTAACGCATTCAACACCGACAAGTTGTACGCGTTCTGTTGCTCGACGATTGGGTTGATGTACCAGCGTAGCAACACGCGCATTCCCCGGCGCCACAGGACCACGGCTCGTGTCACGATTGGAATGTCGGTGGCAATGCCCCAGTGGGCATTTACCGTCGCCAGTCGCGCGGCTTCTTCAAGCCGGACCTTGCCTGCATCCATGCTCGCGGCGTCCATACCGCCGAGTGGGCGTCGTACTTGGATGGCGGACCAGAGTCGTTGATACTGGCGCTCGACTCGCTCGTCTCGCACAGTCACTGCTTCAACCCTGCCAACGCGATGTCATACGCGCGATCAACCCGCTCCAGCACAGCTGGCCACAGAAACTGCTCGCGCACCAATTCGGCTCCAGCGTTTCCCAATGCATTCGAGAGCGCATCATCAGTTAACAGCGTTTGAATCGCCGCAGCGAGCGCCGCAACATTGCCAAACTCAACCAGCAACCCAGTTTCGCCGTGTCGCACGATCTCGGCGACCGCTCCTACGTCGGCAGCGATCACCGGCTTGTGGTTGAGCCACGCTTCAAGATACACGATCCCGAACGACTCCGTTCTGGACGGCAGTGCTAGCACGTCGATCGCAGCCAACACATCCCGCTTCGTCTCATCGTCGACGACTCCCAAGTCAATTACAGCATCTCGAACCTCCGCCGGTTGAGACGCAAGCCATTTCGTGAATGAGGCGAGCGAGGGTCCGACGAGAAGAGCGCGCACATCCGCGCCGGCACGTCGAAGTGCTGCAACTGCCCGCACGACATCTGGCGTGCCCTTGTCGGCCGCCTTCGCCCCGATACAACCAACGAATCGCGACGACACTCCAATGGCATCGCGAAAGCGTTGAGCGCAACCTCCTGTCACACCGCTCTCGTCAACCCCCGCGCCCGTTACCACGATGCGAGATCGCTTGACCCCGACCGCTTCCAAAGCAGCACGTTCGATATGTGTCATCGCAATGACAGCGTCTGCACTCGTGACAAGGGCGCGCTGGTGCGGAAGCGTCGCGTGCCTCCAGGCGACAGATTGTCGATGGTCGCCGATATGCAGGAACGGCGTGATCACGAACGGCGCACGACGGCTTCGTGCATACGCGCGGGCCGAAAGCGCGAGTGACTCTATCCCCAGGTTCGTCGCGTGGACAAGATCAACCCCTTCCAGTTTGTTGGTTGTGTCCGCAAACCCAGGAATCCACGGTCGCAGCTGCGCCATCCGCTCCACAACCGGGCCAAACACCCGCCAGCGACCGAGTTCGATGCTTCCTCGACGCAGGCCATGAAACAGGGTCGCGCTTCCCGGGTGATGTCGCACCGGCAAGCGCACGACATCTACCCCTCCTAGGAGTTCGCGCTGTGGCGCCATCACCTTTCGCGCGCGCGCATCCCAGAGATACTCAAGCTCGAAAGCATTCGTCGTCAGGACCGTCACTCTGTCGCCGGTAGACGCCCGATGCTCGGCAACCGCCTGTACCCACAATTCCGACCCGCCGACAAATGGTGTGTAGCGGTGGTTGACAATAACGATCTTCATTCACCGGCCTCAGGGAGTTGCCGTTGCGGGCGGGCCAAGGAATGCGAGTGCTTCTCGTGCTTGTTCGGCAATGAGCGAATCCGGATTGAGATCAATGGCCCGTTGATACCAGACTCTGGCCGACTCTGCGTCGTCGGCGCCACGCGCTTCGTAAACCTGGGCCAGGTAGAACGCGGCTGCTTGGTTTTCGGGGTCAAGTTCCACTGCGCGCGTTAGTTGCAGCTCAGCATCGAACAAGTTGTTGGTACGGAGCAGCGCGCGACCGAAAGCCAGACGGATCGCCGGGTCATCAGGCCGCCTCCGGACAGCTTCCTCGAAGAGCGGTATGGCCTCTGACGCGCGGCCACTGTTTGCCAAAATCTCCGCCAAGACAACTAACGAATCGAAGTCGTTGGGATCAGCTGCCACCTGCGTTTGCAGGCGCGCAACTTCCGCACCGGGCGTAACTGTCCGCACCGGGTTCTGGTTCTGGGTGTCCGCACCGCCACTGTTCCGATCAATGAGCGCTGCCGCCAGTGAACCCAAGACCAAAACACTGACGATCGCGACGACCACGACGATATACATGCGCTGCCCGACAGGATGTCGTTTTCGGGGCGAGCGGCGCGTCACAACGACAGCTTCCCGTCGCGTGTCTGGACCAACGCGCGCCGGATCGATTGCATATCCGCCATGGTGATCTGACCTTCCGCGAGCTCCTGCCCGTCGACGGCGATCACCGGGACCCGAAGGATATAGCGATTCTCCAACTCCAGCGACGACATGACATCAACGATTTCGATTTCACGGCGACGGAATGACCGCAGCAACATCGACTCGGCATCGTGACACAAATGACACTCAGGGCGAACAAACAGCGTAATCCTCGGTACCACAGCGCGCCTGCGGCGGCCCGTCAACTGCCCGATTCGATACCTGCGTAGCAGACCAGCCATATCGATTGATGTCCTCTCGGATGCCGTGTATACTGGACTGCGCTCGCGAGAGCAAGGGCCGAAGTGGCGGAACCGGCAGACGCGCTACGTTCAGGGCGTAGTGCCCGTAAGGGCGTGGGAGTTCAAATCTCCCCTTCGGCACCATCGACCGCTGCGGCGAATATTCCGCGGCGCCTTAACAACTGAACGATACCGGACGGGCGATCGCTGGCGTTGCCAGAGGAAAGTCCGAGCTGCATAGAGCGAGGGTGCCCGGCGAAAGCCGGGGAGACGCGTTGTCGATGCGCGTCGACAGTCCAGATCGGCGTGGTTCGCCACGAGAGCAACAGAAACCATTCCGGCGCCCCCGTGCGCCGGCTGAAAAGGGCAATCCTCCCCGCAGCAATCTCCGATCGAACCGTTTGCAGGTTGCTCGCCAAGGTTCGAGGTTGAGAGCAGGCGCTTTGCGCCCAGCCCGCTCGCGGGCTGAGAGAGATGATCGTCAGAAACAGAACTCGGCTTACGGTCCGGTATCTTCAGCTTATGGTGCCTCTAGCTCAATCGGTAGAGCACTGGTCTGTGGAACCAGTGGTTGAGGGTTCGATCCCCTCGGGGCACCCCACCTATCCCACGCGTCATCAGGCGCTGTTTTGCCCCGCCCTCGTAGCTCAATGGATAGAGCACTTGTCTTCGGAACAAGTGGTTGGGGGTTCGAATCCCTCCGAGGGTACGATTCGCGGACCGTACGGTCCGCGTTTTTTTCGCCATCCGTCCGCAGTTCCATGCGATAATCCTGCCGCTACCATGGGCAGGACTGGAGAACTTCGAATGCGCGCTGCGATTCTATCGATCGGCTCCGAGTTGATGCAGGGCTTTCTCACCGATACCAATGCCACGTTCCTCACCCAGGAGCTCAGCGCTATCGGAGTCGATACAGTCGCAGTCTTCCAAGTGGGCGACAATTTAGACCGCATTGTCACGATGTTCCGACGCGCGCTCGATGATGCAGACATCGTCATCGCAAGCGGAGGGATCGGGCCGACCGAAGACGATCTCACCCGTGAAGCGATCGCCGCAGTGTGCGCCGAGGAGGTGTACGTCAACGAGAATATCGTCGAGGATATTCGATCCTTCTTCGCTTCACGCGGCATCGTGATGCCCGACCAGAATGTCAAGCAGGCTTGGCTGATCCCATCCGCAGAGTCACTCGCCAACCCAATGGGCACCGCTCCAGGCTGGTTCGTCCGCCACAACGGGAAAGTCATCGCCTGCATGCCAGGCGTACCGCGTGAGATGCGGCGGATGTTCCTGGAACAGGTCGTTCCACGGATCCTTCCGCTCCTCTCCGGCTCCGTGATTGTGTCCCGGACACTAAAGACGATTGGGATTGGCGAATCCGCCGCCGAGCAAGCGATTCTCGACATCATCCACGAGGGCTACCCCGTCGTTGCCACCTATGCAAAGAACGATGGCGTCCACATTCGCATCACTGCAGTGTCGGAGAGCAGCGATGCATCGCAACACGCGGTCGATGCAATGGAGAGTCGGCTCCGCGAACGCATTGGGCAGTATGTCTATGGTTATCTTGAGGATTCGCTCGCAGC
>QEUZ01000360.1 GCA_003577355.1 Chloroflexota bacterium
GGCATATGTCCCTGGGGTCGAACCTGCGGTGAATAGGCCTGTCTGGCTGATCGAGCCACCGCCGTTGGCGATCGACCACTCGACTGGGATTCCTGACAGCGGTTGCCCCTGGTTGTCCAGCACAGTGGCAACAAAAAGCTGCGTCCCTCCAGCCCCAAGCGTCGCGGAGCTTGGGTTGACCGTCACGGACCCAACAGGCGAGCCGGTGCTGCCCTGATACGTGGCTGTCACCGAATTGACCATCGGCGACAGCGCAGCGTCGCTCGTCGTCAGCTCCAGCTCATATTGCAGGTAACGGCCGTCCGGCACACTCAGGTCGAACGGCGAGCTGCTGCTCCAGCCACTCCAGTCGGAATATGTCAGACCGCTGGATGACGAGCGCGCACGCGCCCGTACGCCTGTTCCGGCCGGAGCCGACGCCTGCAGCGAGAGCTGCGCCCAGTCGGCGTTCTGGCCAGCGTCCAGGGCCGCGCTCAGGAACGAGCCGCTCGGCACGTACGACGCCATACTGAACGCATCAACCGTTAGTGGTGCTCCAACCACCCCGACGCTGAACCACGGCACGAGAAGGCCGGCGTTGGGGATCGTCGCCTGGTGAACGAGCGTGCCGTCGACCAGGAAGCGCACTTGGGCGCCACGGTACTCGATCGTAAAGTCGTGCGGCGCGCCGGTCAGACCTGTTAGCGGCACTTCAGCGTAGGTCGAACCAACGTTGATCCGCGCATAGACGCGGGATGTATCCCAACCTGGCACACCGAAGAGGAGCCACGGGTTATCGAGTGTATCGCTACGGCTCAGGCCGAAGTTCTGCCAGGCGCTGTTGGGGAACGTGATGCGGGCGGTCACCGTGCCATTGGCGATTGCCGAGCGGCCGGCGATCCATGCCCCGCGCAGCGCGCAGGTTCCGCCGGATACCTCAACACTGCCGGAAGCGTCCCACAGCCCCGTGTTCCAGTTGGCCGAATTCAGGCTCGTGCCATCGAAGGAATCGCTGAACCCGGCCGACGCGAGCGTGAGCGCGCCGTCGCCAGCGGCATCGCCAGTCAGCACCTGCACCTGGGTGAGCGTACCCGCCGCGAACTGTTCCGCGGTCGTATGGCTCACTGCGAGCAAGGCAGTGACCGTGAGGGCATTGTCGAGCGTCGTCGGCGCGCCGTCAGGGTTGGTCAGCGAAACGCTGTAGACGCCAGAGGCGGCGCCTGCCGGTACGGTTGCGCTCGCTGTGGTGTCGCTCTGGACGCTAGACCCGATGACCGTGTCACCGAGGCGCACAGTCGCGCCGGCCACGAACCCCGATCCGTTCAAGGTGAACGTAGCGCCAGCGCTCACGGTCGCCGGGGAGACCGACGTCAGGACCGGTGGCGGAGCCGTCACGACATAGGCGGCGTCCAGGGTTGCAGAGCCGCCGTCCGGGTTCGTCACCGTCAGGTGATAGACGCCAACCGCGAACCCAGCCGGCACAGTCGCCTGCAGCGTGCTCGATCCAACGAACTGCACATTGCCAAGGGGCGTCGTGTTGAGCTGCACCGTTGCGCCACTGACAAACCCACTACCGCTGATCGTCAGGATGACTGCGCTGGCGTTGCTGCCGCTCGCCGGCGAGACGGAGCTGACGACCGGGGGCGGATTGGTCGCGGTCGTGAACGTTGATACGGAACTGCTCGCGCTGTTACCGAACGCATCCACTGAGGTGACCCGGTAGCTGTACTGCGTCGCGGGGGACAATGCGGTCAAGTCGATCGTATGGCTTGTCACCATACTCGGCGAGCTCGCCTGCAAGTCCAGCGCAGCACCAACGCCATAGTCCACGACGCTGTTCGAGGCCTCGTCCGTCGTCCAGACGACCCTGGCAGTCGTTGTCCCAATATTCTGGACTTCGATCGCGGAGATGACCGGCGGGGTCGCATCGGTGTTGTAGGTCGCCTGCCATGCCCCGCTGGTGGCCAGCACGGCAGCGAAATTGACCCCATTGATCGTCATCGTGTCGTAGCTGGCCGGCGAGCCGTTGACCCTTACCTCGGCCAGCCCAAAGCCCCGGAACTCGAGTGGCACCAGCACCGTCTGGTTTGGTCCCCCAGCGGCCACATTGAATGAGAGCACGCCATGCGACCAAACGGTGTCGCTCATCACGGTAGCGACGCGCTGCTTGGTGAATGTCAGCCAATCGTCGGCGTGGATCACCTGGAGACCGCGCTGGATCGCGTAGTCAGTCGTGCCGAGCACCCACGGGTTAACGCTACCCCAAGCAAATGTGTCGACATGAAACTGCGTCGCGACGACTGTGTGATAGCCGCTGATTGCATCGTCGATCGTCTTACGAGAGATATCCATTGCCGTCTGAAGATCGAGATTCGCTGAACCAATTTCTGGCGCAATGGCCTCATCAACCAGGGTTGTGTGCTGCAAGTAGATCGGCAATACGTTTCCAGAAGCGTCGACAAAACGCATCGGCAGGCCACTGCCAGTAATGTAGCCATGGTAATAGCCACCCGGCTTGTTCAACCATGTACCCCACTGGTACATGTTGAAATCCATCTCAATCCCGTACTGCGCTTCGATTTCCGCGGCCTGGTCCCAACCAAGCCAGCGCACCTGATGGGTACGCGCAGTGCGAGCGCTGAAGCCATAGTCGCTAATGAAATCGATCACCGAAGCGGCAATGCCCGAGGCATAGCCACCATCGACATAGGGATGCACCGCGAAATCGAAACCCTGCGAGCGCCAGCCGTTGATGACGCTAGCCGGCGGCGCGGTGGTTGTCAGGTAGAAGGTCAGCCCAACTCCGCGCTGGCTGAATGCATTGACCATCGCCTGGTAGTACGACTCCGGGTTGGCGTGTGAATCGGCTGTCGGGACCAGCACTGCCCGCCGCGTCCCAGGGAAATACCAGATGCGCGGGGTCGGCTGGCTCGAAACTGCGTCGATCAGCCGCACGAACAAGCGCTGGAGCATGTCGGCTTGCGGAACTTCCGACCGCTCTCGGTCGACCCAGCCGTTGTAGAGGTCGATCGTGCGGAATATCCCGTCGCCGTCGCGGTCGACGTTCGCGAAGGCGGGGTTCCCTTGGCGCATCAGCACGACGCTCTGCCCGATGTCAAACGCGAACATTGCTGCGCGGCCGGCTCCATAGTTCGCGATCGTCGCCGCGACATTGCCCGTGGCATCGGTGCGACTACTATAGAGCTGGGCTACCTGTGTGGCTCCGGCCAGGGTGTAGCGATTTGCCGCCCCGTGATATTGCAGCGTATCGGAGTAGAGTCCACCACCGATCGAGCCATCGGTGATGCGGAAATATGCATCCGACGTGCTGCCGCTCTGCAACGCCACGCCGAGCATCGCGGTCAGGCCGGAGGTCGGCTTCATAACGATGAGCCCACCGCCCGCATTGACGTAATTCTGGAGCGTCGTGATCTGCCCGGAGGTTGGCGCACTCTCACAGAGTATGACAACCTTGCGCCCGACGAGGAGTCCGGCGCTCACATCATCGAGCGCACGCACCTCGACGTCGCGCACGCCTTCGGCGCGGAGGATCTCAGATACATAGCCATTGAACGGGTTCCCTGCAGCACTGGCGGTCAGCACAAGAATTGAGGCCACCCCAACATCCAGCGCCTGCTGCTGAGTTGGCTCGTCTCGCGGGGAATCCTTCGTGCGAACGTCGGTCGCAGCCTCCGAATCGGTTGACCCACCGCTCGGCGCGCCGGTCTCCGCCCAGGTCATTCCGAACGGATGGACGCCCGCCATCGCACCGACAACTCCTCCGGCGCCGGCCTTGATCAGCGCGCGGCGGGTTACTCGACGTCGCCAGACCCCCGCGATCTTCCCCATGAAACGGTTCCTCCCCACATACCTTTAGCCCATAGCCAAAAACGCGTTCACCGTTTCGACCCTGCGGGCACGAACGCTGCCGGTGCGTAGGCCCGTGGTTGCGCCTGCACTGGAAGGGCAGCATGCTCTGCCGGAGCACTGCGGCCGACTGCATCGTCCGGCTCGGCCTCGCCCACCATGCGAGAAATGATTGGCGCCGCGCTCTGCAGGTCGCGGGCGACCGCATCGGGAATCGTGCTCGGGTCCTCGTGCAACGCATCGAGCGCGGACTGTCCTCGTCCAGTCAGGACCAGCACGGTGCGGCAGCCGGCCCGCTTACCTGCCAGCACGTCGGTCAACGCGTCGCCGACGAGCACTGAACGGTTGAGGTCGATACCGTAGGACTTGGCGGCACTCAGCAGCAGCCCCGGCTCGGGCTTGCGGCAGTTGCAGCG
>QEUZ01000361.1 GCA_003577355.1 Chloroflexota bacterium
CAGCGGGAAGATCGACGAGCTGATGAGCGGCGGTTCCGACGTTATCGTGCGGGTCGACGGCGATGTCGAGACATTTATTGGCCGCCTCGCGGCGCGCGGCGTGCGGGCGCGCAGCGACGGCGCCGAAATCATCGTACAGCGTGACAGCGAACACGACCTCTCGGCCTTCGACGCGGTGCGCGATGTCGCGGTCGAGCTTGGGTACCCGCTCCGGCAGCTCCGCCCGCGCCAGCGTTCGCTGGAAGATGTCTATATCCAGACGGTCAGTGGCGAGGTACATGCGATGGCAGCGGGAGGCGCTGGTGGACGCTAGACCCCCAGCCGCACAGACCGCGCAGCCCTACGGCGAGGTCTTCGACCGCGGCTATCAGCACTACGCCGGCCCACGTCTCGGCCGTCAGCACGCCATTCAGGCGCTCATCTGGTATTCGATCAAGCGCGGGCTGGGCATCAAGAAACGCTGGACAGCCAAGATCCTGCCGATCATCCTCTACGCCTTCGCCTACACACCGGCTGTCATTGTCGTTGCGCTCCTGGCCTTTCTGGAATCGACGGTGCCGGGGGAGAGTCCCGTCAACTTCGGGTACTCCGACCTCAATTTCTTCACGACCTTCACGCTGGTGCTCTTCGCCGCTGCCGGTGCGCCGGAGATGCTCTGCGACGACCGGCGCGAGAATGTGCTTTCTCTGTACTTCTCACGCGCGCTTACCCGCCTCGACTACCTCGCTGCGAAGATCGTCGCGCTCACATTGCTGATGGCGACTATCGCCTTTGGCCCGGCGCTCCTGCTCTTTCTCGGCAAAACGTTGCTCGACGATAATCCGCTCTCCGCCTTCGTCCACAGTCTGGACGACCTCGGCAAGATCGCGCTGTACGGCCTGACCGTGTCGGTGCTGCTCGGCTCAGTCGGGCTGGGGATCGCAACCTACACCAACCGCAAGGGGGTCGCGGCAGCGATCCACATCGGCGGCCTGCTGATCGTCTCGTTCCTGGCGAACGCGCTGTTCGAAGCGCTGGATGCAGATGCTGCCAAGTATCTCGTTGCACTCAGCCCGATCGACCTGCTAAGCGCGATCAACAATTGGCTCTTCGTGACATCAGCCGACCAGGGTGAACAGCTCGGCCAGGGGGTGCCAGGGGTTGTCCTGCTCGCGGCGGTTGCAGCCTGGGCAGCCGTCGCCGGGTTGATCATGCACCGCCGCTACCTTGCCGACGAGTAGGGATACAGCAATGACCGCCACTGCACGGCCACCAGTACGCAACGCCACACCGACGCCAGAGGGAACTACCCCACACATTCCCGAGAACGCCACGATCGTCGTCCGTAACCTATCCAAGTGGTATGGCGACGTCGTAGCCGTCTCCGACGTGACCTTCGGTATCGAACCGGGTGTCACCGCGCTGCTTGGGCCGAACGGGGCCGGCAAGTCGACCACGCTGGAGATGATCACCGGTTTGCTGGCGCCATCGGCCGGTGACATCCGCATCCTCGGCAAAGCGCCACGCGGGGACGTCACGCTCTACCGTCAGGTCGGGTTAGTGCCGGAACAGGAAACGCTGTATCCGTTTATGACCGGCTTCGAGTTCGTGCGGCTGAACGCGATCCTCCAAAAATTGCCGGACCCGGACCAGGCAGCCGCCCGCGCACTCGACTTGGTTGAACTGCGCGATGCCGCCGACCGGCCGACCCGTGGGTACTCCAAAGGCATGCGCCAGCGCACCAAGATCGCGGCGGCGCTCGTCCACGACCCACAGGTGCTCCTGATGGATGAACCACTTAACGGCACCGACCCGGTGCAGCGCGCCCGGTTGATCGACCTGATCATCCGGCTGGGCAGGGAGGGCAAGACGATCGTCGTCTCATCGCACATCCTGCACGAGGTGGAGCGCTTTGCCGACCGGATCCTGGTGATCGCGCGCGGCAAGCTGGCAGCAGCCGGCGACTACCACACGATCCGCGACAAGATCGACGAGCACGCCCGCGCGGTGCGGCTGCGCAGCAACGATGCCCGCCGGTTGGCAGCCGCCCTCGTCCACGAGCCGTTCACCCTGGCGGTGCGCTTCGAGCAGAGCACAGGATCAGAGCCACCCGGCATCATCGTCGAAACCAGCGATGTGCGCGCCTTCTACCGCAACGTGCCGCGCATCGCTCAACGCGAGCAGATCCGCCTGCTGGAAGTCTCGGCGCTCGACGATTCCCTCGCCAGCGTTTTCTCCTACGTGGTCGGGAGGTAGCGATGTCGTCGACAGCTGCGCCGCGGAAGAGCAACAGCGCAAGCCCCCTGCCAATCACCGAGCTGACCCTGCGCGCGTTCCAAGGGGGCAACGCCATCCGCGTGGTCGCCTTCTTCGCGACCATCCCAATTCTGGCCGCATTGATTTATCTCATCGGCTCGGGCAACGAATCGCCGCGCCAGTTCCTGAACGCAACCTTCCAGGAGTTCCTCGCATCGCGCCTGATCCCGATCGCGACGCTGATCCTGGCAACCAACGCGCTCGGCAACGAGCTCGAAGACCGCACGATGGTCTACCTCGTGCTGAAGCCGATTTCCCGCTTGCGTATCGTGGTCGAAAAGTTCCTCGCCGTCGCAATCACTGGAACCGCGTTGATGTCGTTCGGCGGCACCGTTGCCTGGCTGCTGGTGACGCGTAGCTCCGCCGCGAAACACCTCGATCTCCTGGCGGCCATGATGACGGCATCGCTCTTCGCCGTGCTGGCCTATGGCGCGATCTTCATGGCGGTCAGCCTGATCGTGCCGCGCGCCTTGCTGGTCGGCATGCTCTATACCCTCGTTTGGGAAGTGACCTTCGCAAGCTTCTTGCCCGGCGTGCGGCTCATCAGCGTGCGGCACTATGTCGTGTCGATCTTCGGCCATGTACTGGGCGAGCCGGCCTTCATGCCCAGCCAGGCCGTCGGGCTGGTCGCATCGACGATCGTGCTACTGGTCACCGTGGCCGGAGCGCTGCTCCTGGCCGCATGGCGGCTGCGCACGATGAACCTGGAATAGGTGAGTGACGTTTTTCCTCATGCCTGCGTGAGGATGCACAGAGGTGTACCGTGGAGTGACGAATGACCAGTGACCAGTGACCAGTGACCAGTGGAGTGATCGTCCATGTCTGCAGCGCTCTGCTCGGATGAAACGAGTCACCTTGGCCCGACAGTGGACGGTGGTTGGAACACGAGATCCACAACCGCAACCTGAAGAGGCGACCACACCCCTTGCAAGGATGTTGACGGGAAGCGCACATGACTCGCTCAGGCCGCTGGCCTACAGCTTGGCGCGATGCTATCGACAGGTGTTGGTGAGCCAATAGCACGTGATGCCGTGGTCACCACGGTCCAGATGCGACCACGGACGATCATTCCCTCGGGAGGAACCTTGCCAGCGAGTTGGGAAACGGCGCATCCGCATCGCATAGCGCCCCTTGAATGACGTGTCGGATGCGGATGTCAAAGAGTCGCAGGACAGTTTGCATAGATTTGCCTGCACACAGCCCCCCGCCCCAGCGCTGCCAGAGACGGCGAGCGCCATGTATCATCGACCCAAACAGCACCGAGGCTGGGAACGGCAACGCGATACGATGCGACCACACCAAACGCATACCAGGCAAGCGGCATTTGACCCCGCGCCGAAACTCGTCCTGTTCGACCTCGACGATACGTTGTGCGACTACGACACAGCGCTGCACACGCGCATCCGCTACGCCTTCGAGCCCTGGTTCCCGTCGCCAGATGAGCTCGCTGCCGCCGTGCGGGCACAGGTGGAGCTTGCAGACTGGGAAGGCGGCGAGCATTTCAGCAGCGTCTTCGCGCGCTTCGGTGTTTCAGACCCCGACGCCGCCAGGCTGGCGCGTGAACGCTTCGTGGAGGACCGGTATCGCGGTTTGAGGCTGTTCGACGACGCGCTTGATGTGATTACAGCCGTCGCCAGCCACGTTCCGATCGGCATGATCACGAACGGCCCAAGCGACATCCAGTGGCCGAAGATCCGCCTGCTCGATATCGAGCACCTCTTCCCGGTCATCATCGTGTCGGAAGACGTCGGCGTCTGGAAACCGGACCCGGCGATCTTCACGATTGCACTGGAGCGCAGCGGCTTCGCTGCACATGAAGCGATATACGTCGGCGATTCCGTCGTTGCCGACGTGCCCGGCGCGCGGGCGGCGGGCATCCGCTCGGTCTGGATGAACCGCGCCCGGCGCACCTGGTCAGACGGCGACCCGCCGGACGC
>QEUZ01000362.1 GCA_003577355.1 Chloroflexota bacterium
TGACGGCGCACACCCTGTGCCAGTGGTTAGGCTGGCACACCGGCGATCCCGACTGGCGTAGCATCAAGAAACTCGCCTTACTCAACTAGCACAACGCCCTAGTGACTAGTGACCAGTAACCAGTGACCAGTGACCAGTGGTTCGATCGACTGTGTCCGAAGCACTCGCGCGATGTTGCAAGCGCTCTCTTCTGACGAGGGGAGCCACCCTGACCCGACAGAGACGTCAAACCACTCGCCACCGCTCGCCGCTCACCGCTCACCGCTCACCGCTCACTGCTCACCGCTCACTGCTCACCGCTCACTGCTCACCGCTCACTGCTCACCGCTCACCGCTCACTGCTCACTGCTCACTGCTCACTGCTCACTGCTCACCGCTCACCGCTCACCGCTCACCGCTCACTCCACCGGACTGCGCGAGCGTATCGGCGCATTCGTGCTAGGATATGCGCTCGGCGCGCCAGGCGCCGCGGGAGCGAAAGTATCGTCGAACGCTATGTGGTTTAGAACACTGCCAGCCGACCCGTTGCGGAGCTGGCATTTCCAACGGAGCGACAAAACGGCTGATTCCCCGCTGTCCTGATACCTGACGCACGAGGACAGCGGGAGCGGGCGTCGTCACGGCTGCCCCCTCCCTGGATATTCAGGGAGTCGTTACCCCATGCCAGAACTGGATACCGACACGCACCCGGCGACGCCGGACGTTGCAGCGCCGCAGCGGCGCAGCACGTTACGGCGCTTCTACGGCTACAAGCTGGCGACCGAGATGTCGTTTCTCAGCGTCATCTGGGTCATTTATCTGCGAGAGCGCGGCTACAGCCTCACCGAGATCGGTCTTTCCGAATCGGCCTTTCACCTGGCGCCGATCCTGCTGGAGATCCCATCCGGTTCGTTCGCCGACCTGGTTGGCCGGCGCTGGTCACTTGCCATCGGCGCTGGGTTGATCGCAGCGTCGCATGCCCTGCTCTGGAGTGCAGCGTCGTTGCCGGTCGTCATGCTGGCGATGTTTTTGCATGGCGCGTCCTATAGCTTCCGCTCCGGGGCCGATCAAGCCTACCTGTACGAGGCGTTAGGTGACGAGCGTGGGCGGTACGCCGGGATCTTCGGCCAGCTCCTCGGCGCGATGTATCTGGTGGCGGCGGCCTCGGCCTGGCTGGGGGCGTTCCTCTCCGACACGAGCTACAGCTTGCCGTTCGCACTGACCATCGGCTTCGGCCTCGCCGGCGTCTGGCTCGCCCTCAGCCTGGCTGAACCGCCACGCACACATCACACCCAGCACGCCACGATGCGCACGCTGGTGCGCCGGCACGCGAACGATGCCTGGCAGCTGTTGCGTTCCAACCGCACAGTCGCCGCCCTGCTGGTCTTTAGTGGGCCGTTCTGGGCGGCCAGCGCCATTGCCCACATGTACCTGCAAGCGGCGTTCTCCGACCGCGGCCTCTCCAACAGCTCGGTCGGGTTGATACTGGCCGGGGGGCTGGTACTGAGTGCACTCGGCGCTGCGTTGGCCGGGCGTGTCGACCGCTGGAGACGCTTCGCTTGGCAGGTGAGCGGGTTGGCGACCATCATCGGGTTGGGGTTGGCGCTGACCGGTGTGCGCGTCACCGCGATCGCGACGGTCGCCTACCTGGTCGCCAGCCTGGCAGGCGGCATCGTCGAACCGCTGCTCTCCAACTGGTTCAACCGCCAGCTACCATCCGAACAGCGCGCGACGCTGCTTTCAGTGGAATCGTGGACGTTCTCGGTCACGATGATCGTCGCCTTTCCGCTGGCCGGGCAACTGGCCGAACGCGCCGGCTGGGGAGCCTTGTTCATCGCTGTCGGGCTGGTCAACCTCGCGCTGGCGGTCGCCGTGATCATTGCCGGCCGGAGGAACGGCCGGGTGTCGTGAGTGCGGGGGTGGCGGGGGTGGAGGAGTCGGTGGAGAGCAGTCAAGCCGGGCCGCCCTCCACCTGGTGCAGAGAGAAACCTACATTACATCGAATGCCACGTGCATGCCGGCCTTGTAGTGACCAGGCACGTTGCAGATGAGGACGTACTTACCGGCGTCCAGATCGAACGTGCCGCTCTTGCTACCGCCTGGGGACACATTCTCAACTTCACCCTTGGCGTTGCCGGCGGCCGCTTCGTCAACTTCCGAGCCGGATTCGTCCATCGGCAGCTGGTCCGGCGCCGTGTCGGTTTTGATGATCACGAGCTCGTGTTCCATCGCGCCATTGTTCTTGACGTTGAAGGTTACCGAACCGGCTGCGACTGAAGCCGGGTTGACGGCAACCTTGAAGTCGCTGAGGGTGACGTCAACCGTCGCGCCGCCGCTGCCTCCACTGCCGGTTGTCGCCGTGGGGGCAGCGTCGTCATCATCGTCACCGCCGCATGCAGCCAGTACCGGCAGCAGCGCCACCGTGCAGCCAACCCCAGCCCCATAGCGCAGCAGCGCCCGCCGGCTGAAGCGGCGCTCACCAAAACCGCGCTGCAAGGTGGCGATCACATCCTGTCCAACCAATGGATCCTCCTTGATCCGCTCTGGCACGGGCTACATGCCCGGCCGGGAACCGTGGGAAAGCACCGTGCATGTCCCGCAGGGTTATACGGCGCATGTCAACCGCTCAGTTCACTGCCTCTTCGGAAGGTTGATCTACCGCGGCCGGGCTCGGCCCCAGCGCCGCTAGCAACACACCGCCAAGGATCAGCACCCCGCCCAGCGCCGTGGCCGGGCCAATCACCTCGTCGAGCAGGATCGCCCCGGAGATGACGCCGAAGAGCGGCGGCAGGTAGCCGTACAAGCCAGCCCGCGAGGCCGGCGTGCGCTGCAACCCCTGCGCGAAGAGGATCGGCGCAACGACGCTCGCCCCAACGGCGAATTGCAGCATCGCCAGCCAGCCGATGCCATCCAGCTGTTCCAGCCCGGCGGCGAAGCCACGCGCGCTGAACGGCGCTACGATCAGCAACCCAAAGAGCGAACCGAGCATGGGGATGCTGGCCGGCGGAATCGGCCCCAGCCACGGCTTCACAGTGACCGAGTAGATAGCCCAGAGGATCGCCGCCAGCAACACCAGCGCGCTCCCGACAAGGGCATCGCCAGTGAACCCGAACCCTCCGCCCGTTCCAGCCGCCACAACAACGCTGCCGGCGAGCGCAAGCCCCAACCCGAAGATCATGCGTGGGCGCAGCTGCTCGTGCAGCACCAGTGCGGCCAGAGCGGCGGTGAACAGCGGCGAGGTGCCAGTAAGCAGCGCTGCCGTACCGGCCTCAATGTGTTGCAGCCCGAACGTCAGCGGCACGTTGAACCCCAGCGTGCCAAGCAGGCCGAAGTAGACCGCGCGTGGCCAATGACGACGGGCCGGTAGCGCTGGGCGCAGGGTGGCGAGTACCAGCAGAACCGCCAGACTGCTGAACAGAAAGCGTGCCAGCACGGCGTGTTCCGGCGAGACCACGCCAATGACATGCCGGGTCGAAACCGGGACGAAACCCCAGATTGCCGACGCGCCGAGCAAGGCCGCCGGACCGGCCCAACGCTCCAGGCTGCTCAACCGGTGACTGACGTGTCGCTCACTGCCACACCTCCCTCTCTCCCCTCGCGGGCGATTATCCTCCCCAGCGGTTGTCTGCGCTATCGTCACAACTGGCGCAACCTACCAGACTAGCCGGTGCAAGCTCGTGACTCTGCCAGCCAGCAAGGGACCCAACGCTATGGATGACACGTTACCGCCGCCTCCCAGCCCGGAGCGGACCACCCTGCTGAACAACCGCCCGCGCAACCGCACTGGGCGTTGCGTCATCTATTGGCTCCAGAACAGCCAGCGCCTGCACGACAACCCGGCGCTTGCCACCGCCGACGCCCTGGCGCACGACCTTGGGGTACCCACCCTGCTTTGGATCGCGCTGACACCGCGCGTACCGAACGGAGCCTCCCGCAGCGCACGCTTCATGGTCGAAGGGTTGCGTGACCTGACCGGCAGGGCGCTGGCACGCGGCTACGGCGTGCGCGTCGCATGGGCATGCTCGCCTGCCGACCTCGCGCGACGGGTTGCCGCCGACCACCCAGCAGCAGTTGTCACCGATGTCTCGCACCTGGCACGGGGCCGTTCTCAGCGCGCCGCCACAGCGGCTCTGCTCGACGTGCCGTTGCTCGCGGTCGATGGCGACCTCGTCGTGCCGGTTGCAGCGGTTCCTGGCCCGCAGGTTGCCGCGCGCACGTTCCGCCCGCGAGTGTGGCAGG
>QEUZ01000363.1 GCA_003577355.1 Chloroflexota bacterium
AGGGACTCAACCGTGTGGGCCACATGTTTCTTGAGTCCCTTAGTCCCTTCCCGTCTACAAGCCAAAAACAGAGAGAGATGCTGAGTCCCTTAACTGGGTGATGAACGAGGTCAAGAGGTTAAGGGGTTAAGGGACTCATCGGTTCATGTGGCCCACACGGTTGAGTCCCTTCCCTTTCGCTGGGACGCGCCCGACCCGGCTGGTGCGCTTGGCCGCCAACCGTCGGCGGGTACGCTACCGCTCAATCCGACGACGGACGACGTTGCGGGTGTCGTCGTCCATGACATCCACGTCACGCCGTTGCAACCCACGCGTCAGCAGCACGCGGTCGGTATTCTTCACAAGGTCCGCACATCTCTCTCCGGAGTCCTTCACGACTCGATCGAAACATTCCGCGTGCCTGAAGTGCGGCACGTCCGCTCCCAGCCGGCTTGGGAGAGGAGTCCATCGGTACGGGCTGTCCCCTCACTCTTGACACCCGCCAGATTCGGCCCGAAAGTGCTGGCTGCAAACCATACCCATGCGCCAGGAGGAAAGGATCGGCCATGTCCGCTCCACAGCCGTTGCGTTTCGGGATCTGTACCGACCAGAACATGCCGTGGGACCGCACGGTGGCGCTCTGGCGCTATTACGAGTCGCTGGGGTTCGATTCCATCTGGGTGTGCGACCACTACACCCAGCCGAGCCGGCCCGGCGGCTGGTATTTCGAGGGGATGACCGCACTGGCGGGGCTGGCAGCGCTGACCACGCGGGTGCGGGTGGGGGTGCTGGTCGCGAGCAACACCTTCCGCCACCCGGCGCTACTGGCCAAGGAAGCGATCGTCATCGACCACATTTCGCACGGGCGCATGGAGTTCGGCATCGGCGCGGGCTGGTTCAAGCCGGAGCACGAGCAGTTCGGGATCGATTTCCAGGAGACCAGGGAGCTGGTCGACCGCTTCCGCGAAGCGGTGCAGGTGTGCGACCTGCTGTTCAAGCAGGAGCGGGTGACGTTTGCCGGCAAGTACTACCAGTTGACCGACGCTCCGAACGTGCCGCTGCCGGTGCAACAGCCGCGCCCGCCACTCACCATCGGCGCGAAGAAGACGCGCATGCTGCGTATCGCAGCCGAGTACGCCGACCGCTGGAACGCCAGCGGCACGGCTGAGGAGTTCCGCGGCTACAACGACATCCTGAACGAACACTGCGCGGCGCTCGGACGCGACCCCAACTCGATCATCCGCTCCCTCTACGGCTGGGGGTCGCTGATGAAGGCCGACCCGTGGGACTCGCTGGAAGCGTTCCGCGACATGGTCGGCACGTATGGCGAGGCTGGGGCCAACGAGTTCATCATCGACCACCCGCGCCCCGACCAGTTCGGCGTGCTGGAACAGGTGGCCGCGGAGTATCTCAACGCGACGCTGAACACGGCCGGCACGGCATCGGCGAGCTTCAGGGATTTCTGGCAGCCGCCGAGCTAGGTGCGAGTTGACAGACAACAGGTGACAGGCAACAGGGGCTGGATGCCCTCGTTCGTTGAAGTGTCAGGCCGCATCCAGCGATCGCTCCTGAAAAGGCACGAGAGCGTGCGCGGTACGAAGGTACACAGATGCAAGACGGCGCAATCTACGACTACGTCATCGTCGGGGCCGGGTCGTCCGGCGCGGTGCTGGCTGGGCGGCTGAGCGAGGATGCGGACACGCGGGTGCTGCTGCTGGAGGCCGGGCCAGATTACCGCGCGGCAGACGCGCCGCCGGAGATGCGTTCCCCCAACTTCTTCGGCGTCATCAACCCGGCGGTCGGCGCGGGCTACGTCTGGCCGGACTTGCTGGCGCGGCGCGCCGATGGGCAGGAGCCAGCACGCTACGAGCGTGGCCGAGGGCTGGGCGGTAGCTCGGCGATCAACGCCATGCTCGCCTACCGCGCCCCGCTGGACGACTTCGACCGCTGGGCGGCGCAGGGGTGCGCCGGCTGGTCCGGCGAGGAGCTGTTGCCAGCGATGATCCGCCTGGAGAATGACCTCGACTTCGGCGACGCACCCTACCACGGGCGCTCCGGCCCGCTGACGATCTACCGCCCGCCGGTGTCGCTGTGGGGCAAGGTGTCGCAGGCGGTGCTGCACGCCGGGCTGGACCTGGGCTACCCGTGGTGCGCCGACCTGAACGCGCCGGATTCCACTGGCATTTCGCCGGTGCCGGTGAACCGCACCCCGGACAACCGTGTCTCGACGAACGATGCCTACCTGGAGCCGGCCCGCTTGCGCCCCAACCTGACGATCCTCGGCGACACGCTCGTCGACCGCGTTGTGTTCGAGGGCCGCAGGGCGACCGGCGTGCGCGCGCTGCGTGGCGGGCAGTGGGTGACCTTCTCCGGGCGAGAAGTGCTGCTGGCGGCAGGCTCCACCTTCTCACCCGCCATCCTGGTGCGTTCCGGCATTGGCCCTGCCGACGACGTGCGAGCGCTGGGCATCCCGCTCCTCAGCGACCTGCCGGTCGGCCACAACGCGACGGAACACGCCGTCGCCGCGTTGCGCCTGGAGCTGCGCCCGGAAGCGCGCGCCAGGAGCGCCGACGAGTGGTTCATGAACTGCTACATCCGCTACCACTCCGGCCTGGGGGGCGCCGGTGAGAACGACATGGTGATCTCGTCACGCAACGTCAGCGGCTACGACGAGGCCGGCCTTGCGAGCGGCGCCGTCGGCGTCAACATCTGGCAGTCCTTCTCGTTGGGGCTGTTACGGGTGGTCGCCCCCGACCCAATGGCGATGCCGCAGATCGACGAACGTCTGCTCTCCGACGAGCGCGACCTGGTACGCATGCGCGATGGCGTGCGGCGCTTGCTGCAGTTCGCCGCACACCCGGCGCTGCGGGCTATCAGCACGGCCATCGTCCCCTCGATGGGGCTTTCGACGCAGCCGCCACCGGCCCTGGCCGACCTGCGCGACCAGCGCACCCTGGATGCCTGGCTGCTTGCCAGCGTGCGCGACGCTTGGCACCTGGTGGGGACATGCCGGATGGGGGCGGCGGACGACCCGCGCACGGTGGTGGACCCGGAGTGCCGGGTGCTGGGGGTGACGGGGCTGCGGGTGATCGACGGCTCGATCATGCCGGAGGCGCCACGCGCTAACACCAACCTCACCTGCATCACCATTGGCGAGCACATGGCAGCCCGGTTGCGCGCTACGGCAAGCTGATGCGCAACCCCGGTTACGGGGCGAGCACCTCGCGCCAATTGCGCCGCTGTGGCTGAATGCCTGCTTCGGCAATCAGAAAGCGCGCGATGCCAGCAAGCGTGACCTGGCCGGATGGGACGTGCAGGTCGGCCAGCGGCAGTGCGCGCAACCCGCGCCCCAGGTCGAGCGGCGCGACGCCGGAGAGATGGACGTGCGGCGCGGTCTCGGCGCTTACCCCAACTGGATGCCAGTGCCAGGCGACGAGCTCCCGGCCGTCACGGTCGCTGATGGTGTAGGAGTACGCAACATCCCGTGCCTCGCCCTCTCGCGGATGTAGAGGAGTCGTTACCACGAGAAAGTCGATCCTCACGTGCAAGCGCAGGTGTACGCTCCCATCGGCGGACCGCAGATGCACAGGCTCGGTGAGCGGCGCGATTCCCGCATGATAAATGCGGTCGGATGGGCGGTAGCCGGTGCTAAGAAACGGGCGATCGGTCAAGATGGCGAGCACGCTACGCTGACGCGCCAAAAACGCGGGTGCAGCGGAAGCCTTAGAACGATCCACGCCACAGAGGAATCATCAGCACGAGATCGACAATGTGCCGGTAGCCGGGCTTGTCGAAGATTTCGGCGAACTCGCCGGCATCCCAACGCTGGATGAACTCCTCGCCGCTCATACCCATAAAGGTACGGGCGGCTTCGTCGAACATGGCGCGGCCTTCCTCCGGGGTCAGCAGGATGATCTCCGGGTCGGGTGGTTCTTCGATGTCGGTATCGCCGGTCAGCGGCGTCGCCTGGCCGGACATGCGATCATCCTGTTCACTCGGTGGCGTGCCATCGCCTCGACGATATCACACCTGTCGTTCCCGGCGGAGGCGGTCGGCCATGTGCTCGCCGATCAGCATGCAGGTGAGGTTGGTGTTGGCGCGTGGCGCCTCCGGCATGATCGAGCCGTCGATCACCCGGAGCCCGTCCACCCCCAGCACCCGGCACTCCGGGTCCACCACCGTGCGCGGGTCGTCCGCCGCCCCCATCCGGCATGT
>QEUZ01000364.1 GCA_003577355.1 Chloroflexota bacterium
CTTCGAAGGCGTAGTTGACCCCGTTGCCGCCGGTGATGGCCTTGATCGCTTCGACCGGGTCGCCGTCGTTCGGGTTTACCAGGTGGGTGGCACCGAAGCCCTTAGCCCACTCCAGCTTCTGTGGGTCGAGGTCGACAGCGATGATCGTGGTTGCGCCGGCAATCTGGGCGCCTTGGATCACGCTGTCGCCCACTCCGCCGCAGCCGACGACAGCGACGCTGGTCCCGGGCTTCACCCCGGCGGTGTACAGGGCGGCTCCGACGCCGGTCATCACGCCGCAGCCGATGAGCGACATTTGCGCGGAGGGCAGGTCGTGGTCGATTGGGATGGCCTGCTTAGCGTGGACAAGTGTGTGGGTGCAGAAGGTGCCAATGCCGAGCACCGGGTTGAGGGTGAGGCCGTCCAGCGTGCGCATGCGCTTCTCTGCGTTCAGGCTGGCGGCGCAGTAGTTCGGGCGCCCTGCTTTGCAGAAGCGGCATTCGCCGCACGGGGCGCGCCATGCCAGGATCACGTGGTCGCCGACCTTCGGGGTCGAAACCCCTGGGCCAACCGCTTCGACGATGCCAGCGCCCTCGTGACCGAGCAGGAACGGGAACCCTTCGGTACCGTAGGTGCCGGACTTCACCCCCAGGTCGGTGTGACAGACGCCGGATGCGACGATGCGCACCAGCACTTCATTCGGTCCTGGATCGTCGATCGTGAACTCTTCAATAGAAACGGGCGCCCCGGGGACCCTGGCAATAGCCCCCCGTGCAGTGATTCCCATGCTTTCCCTCCTGTGGCATCTTCAGTTCCCACACGACGTGCCGGCGATGATCGCATGGCCCCGCGCGGTGGGCAACTGGATCAAACCAGCACAACAGGCAGGCGACGCTGCGGGGACGTGTGACTGCTCCATGACAGCCGCGCTGAATGACCATGACCCGCTGACCGATTCGCGTCCCCTGTCCCCTGTCCGCTGTTGCCTGTTGCCTGTTGCCTGTTGCCTCACGTCAGGCCGTGCGGATCGCTGCGGCGCGCTCCAGGTGCAGGTCGGCGACGGCCATTTCGCGCATCTTGTACTTCTGCACTTTGCCGGTCACCGTCATCGGGAAGCTATCAGTGAAGCGCCAGTAGCGCGGCACCTTGTAGTAGGCGATCTTGTCGCGGCAGAACTCGCGCAGCTCGTCCTCGCTCGCCCCTTCGCCCGGCTTCAGGATGACCCAGGCCATGACTTCCTCGCCGTATTTTTCATCCGGCACGCCAATCACCTGGACATCGCGGATCTTCGGGTGACGATAGAGGAACTCTTCGATCTCACGCGGGTAGATGTTCTCGCCGCCACGGATGATCATGTCCTTCGCGCGCCCGACGATATTGGCGTAGCCCTCGTCGTCGATGACGGCCAGGTCGCCGGTGTGCATCCAGCGTCCGGCGTCGATGGCTGCGGCGGTGGCTTCTGGGTTGTTCCAGTAGCCAAGCATGACGATGTAGCCGCGCGAGAGCAGCTCACCAGTCTGGCCGCGCGGCAGCACTTCGCCCGTTTCCGGGTCGATCACCTTGCACTCGACGTGCGGATGCACCCGGCCGATTGTGCCGACGCGCTTGTCCAGCGGGTCATCCGGCGCGGTCTGGAACGAGACAGGCGAAGTTTCGGTCATGCCGTAGCAGATGGTGACTTCGTCCATGTGCATGCGGGTGTTGACCTGCTTCATGACCTCCACCGGACACGGCGAGCCGGCCATGATGCCGGTGCGCAGGGTCGAGAGGTCGAACGAGTCGAAGTCGGGCAGGCCAAGCTCGGCGATGAACATTGTCGGGACGCCGTGCAGGGCGGTGCAGCGTTCCGCCTGGACCACTTCCAGCGTGGTGCGCGCATCGAACGCTGGCGCGGGGATGACCATCGTTGCGCCGTGGGTCACGGCGGCCAGGTTGCCGAGCACCATCCCGAAGCAGTGGTAGAAGGGCACTGGGATACACAGGCGGTCCTCTTTAGTGAGCTTCATGCCCTCGCCAATGAAGAAGCCGTTGTTCAGGATCGAATGGTGCGAGAGGGTGGCGCCCTTCGGGAAGCCGGTCGTGCCGGAGGTGTACTGGATGTTGATCGGGTCATCGAAGTACTGCTGCCGCTGGGTATCCGCCAGCACTTCCGCCGAGATCCGTTCGGCCAGCGGCAAGACATCGTTCCAGTTATATGCGCCGGGCACCGACTGGTCGCCAAACGCGATCACCGTGTGCAGCTCCGGCACGGCGGCGGCCCGCAGCTTGCCAGGCCGACTGTGGGCCAGCTCCGGGCACAGCTCGTTGAGCAGGTCGGCGTAGCGCGAGGTCTTGAAGGGCGGCGCGATGATCAGCGTCGAGCAGCCGGATTGGTTCAACGCATATTCCAGCTCATGGGTGCGGTAGGCAGGGTTGATGTTGACCAGGATCGCGCCGATTTTCGGGGTCGCGAACTGGGCGATGACCCATTCAGCGTGGTTCGGCGACCAGATACCAACACGGTCCCCCTTGCGGACACCGAGCGCCAGCAGTGCCCGCGCGAACTGGTCGCACGCTTCGCGCAGCTCGCGGTAGGTGTAGCGCAACCCTTGATGGGCGGAGACCAGCGCCTCGTGGTCCGGCAGTTGCTCGGCAACCCGGTCGAACAGGTCCCCAATCGTCGACCCAATCAGCGGCGTATCGCTCGCGCCATGCACATACGACAAGGTCGGATCGCTCAGCTGCATATGCGGCTCCTTACCAGTGACGAGTGACCAGTGACCAATGACCAGTGACCAGTAGGTTGGCTCGTTCGATGATACTGGCACGTTTTCCGCATCATAGCGCCAGCCCATCGATTATTGATCATCCTACATCCGTCATTCGCAGCCGAACGTACTCTACTGGTCACTGGTCACTGGTCACTCGTCACTCGTCACTCAATCCGGTACGCCTTCGCGGGGTAGCCGAGGCCGCCGTATTCCCAGACGATGCGTTTGTCGGGAGTGAGCTCGATCACGCGGTGGTGGCCGGTATCGCAGATGAGTGTGTTGCCGTTCGGGAGGCGTTCGGCGGCGTACTGGTTGGAGACGATCTCTGCGCCGACTTCCCAGACCGGCTCGCCGTCTGGCGCGAGCTCGACGATGCGGCTCAGGCCACGGATGGAGACGAGGGTGTTACCGTTGGCGAGCCTCCGGCAGTACACCGGGCCGAGGGCGTCGAACAGCTCCGGGGTCGTTGGACCGAGGTTATCGACTGCCCAGACCTCGTCGCCAGATGGGGAGACTTCGAACACGCGGTTGGTTCCGGCGTCGGCGATCAGTGTGTTGCCGTTGGATAAACGCTCGGCTTTCCAGGGCCAGCGCAACGGCTCAATGCTCCAGACCAGGCCGCCATTCGGGCTGAACTCGCGCACGAACCCCGGCACGTCGTCGTCCCACCCTGCGACGAGGACATGCCCGTTGTCCAGCAATTGCAGGCTGCAAGGGTAGCCGCCAACATGGATGCGGGCGAGCAGCTCGCCGTCGTCTGCGATGTGCCAGACTGCGCGCTCACGGATCAGGTTCACCAGGAATGTGCCGTCCGGCTTGAGGACGGCATCGTAGGGCATTTTGAGCGTGTGCAGGTCGAGGACCGGCTGGTCGCTGCTGTCGAGCAGCAGTAATCGGCCGGGTGGGTTGTCATCATCTCCAGCGATGCGGCCGGGGATTTCATCGACGATGAGCGTCTTCGAGACGCGCGAGCAACCGTCTAGGTGCGACACTGGCTCCTCCTGAAGATGTAACCGCAAGATGCAACCGCGGTCGAATTCACTCGTTTCTACAACGTCATCACGCGTTGCGTGCGTCATGTTCGGGCCTCTAACGATGAGAATACGGTACCGCGAACGTACTACGTGTGATTGACAGGGGTTCCCCGCCCGTCCATACTCTGGGGGTGGGGAACAATCCGCAAGACATAGGGACTCCGTCGAAATGCATGGAAGGGGGCAAACGGGGTAAGGGTGTTCGTGCCTGGCTAAGAGCCGGGATTTGGTGTGACTGCTGGTTCGCCAAACAGGTTGCGGCCTGGTAGCGACCCACGCTACGTGTTCTACGGGAGTGCGGAAGGAGCACCTCCTTGAAGCGACCCAACCGATTGATCCGGCTGCTTGCGGCGGTCAGCATCCTGGCTGGGATGCTGGCCGTCAGCGCGCCAGCCGTGATTGCAGCGCCATCACCGGGTGGACCGGAG
>QEUZ01000365.1 GCA_003577355.1 Chloroflexota bacterium
GCCAAGCCGCAGGCTATGCTGCCGGCAGAACATGCGTTCTGTATACGTACATACACCCGGCAGCCGGAGATTCGGACCGCGTCGAACCGTTTCGCCGACACCGTGGAGGGGAATGCTGATGGACCTGCTCGACCGCCTTCTGGGCCACGACCGTTGGGCCACCGAACAGCTCCTGGCCCTATGCGCGCCGCTCAGCGCCGCACAGCTCGACCAGGAGTTCGACATCGGCCACCGGACACTACGTGAGACCCTCGACCACATGATCTACGTCATCGACTTTTGGACCGGCTGGATGTCTGGCGGCCCAGTCGCCCATGACCGCACGACCCAGCACTACGACCGCTCGATTGCTGCGCTGACGGACCGCCACGCGCGTTTCCATAGCGCCTTCGCCGCACTGGTGCGCGACATTGCAGACGGGCAGCGGCTGGACGACACCTTCATCGACCACTACGCTATCCGCCAGTCGCTCGGCGCCACCGTTATCCAGGTGCACCTGCACAACGCCCAGCACCGCAGCGAGGTGCGCCACATGCTCGAGCGCCTCGGCGTCCCCCTGCGCGGCGACTACGACCCCCAGGAGTGGGAACACGCGGTGGGGTTGGTCCCATTGCGCTAAGGATAGTCGCCTGGTGGCTCCTGACAACGCGGAGCAAGAAGAAGCCCCGTCTCCATGCGGAAAACGGGGCCACTGGAGCCCAAGTCGGGATTCGAACCCGAGACCTCATTCTTACCAAGAATGTGCTCTGCCTACTGAGCTACTTGGGCGTAGCGTCGAGAAAGTGTAGCGAATCGCGGGCGGTTACGCTAGACCGGCGCGAGGTCGAGCATGTCGACCGTTTCGATCCAGCGGCGGAACGCGATCGACGCGGCATCCGGCACCTTGACGTGCAGCTCCTCGCGTAACGACACCGGGATCTCCTCAGGACGCACCGTCTCGAGAACGTCGCGGTCCTGGTCGAGCACGTGCATGATCGCCATGACTTCGTCTTCACGCTCGAGGGTTGGCTGAAAGTTGCGGTAGATCACCCGGAACGAGGTGGTCGTCTTCGGGCCGGTCGGCGAATAGAACACGCCGAGGCAGGAGATGCGGCCATCTTCACTGGCGTTGGTCAGGAACATTGAGAAGGGGAACGCATGGCGGTATTCCGTGAACCCACCGGGGCGCTGCTCACCGGCTGGCACGTACCCCTCGCGGTGGGTGCGGTACCAGATCCCTTCGTCATAGGTGTGGACGTCATAGTGCGGCACCTCGGGGTGCTCCGGGTCGCCGAGGATATGCGGATGGACGTATGGGAAGTGCGAGATATCGACCGAGTTCTCCACCGCCCGCCCGGCTGAGGTGTTCCAGACCAGGCGCGCGACGAAGAAGCGCTCGTACTCCGGGTTGGTGTCTTCGCCTTGTGGGTAGGATGGGATCGGGGCGACCGGGTCCTCCAGCGCAACCCAAACGATGCCGTATTTCTCGGCAACATGGTAGGCGGGGATGCGCGCTGCCCGCGGGATCGGTGCGCCAGCGGCGAGCGCCGGGATGCGCACACACGCCCCGCTGGCGTCGTACTGCCAGCCATGGAACGGGCAGGTGAGGTTGCCGTTTTCGATCCACCCAGCAGATAGCGCTGCACCACGGTGGATGCATACGTCATTGAGCACGGCGATGCCGTCGGCATGTCGGTAGGCTACCAGCGCCTTGCCGAGCAGCACAAACCGCTGGGGTTGCTCGGTGATTTCCCCGACCTCAGCAATAGGGTGCCAGTACTGCGTGATCCGCGTCGTGTGTTTCTCTGTCATGCATCAACTGTAGGGGTTCGGCGGCTGCCCTGTCAATCACTCGTGGTTCCGCGCACGTGCTCCCAGACACGGCGCAGCAGCCCGCCATAGTAGCGGGGATACCAGCGTGCAAGGGCAGCGAGTCCCTCGCCTTCATACTGTTGGCTGGCGAGGACTGCCGGGCTGGGCGCCGCCGTCGCGGCGAGCATCCGGGCGCGGTCGCCCGGCGCCACTGCCCACAGCGCTGCCCGGTCAAGCGGGCGCCGATCGAACCTGCCCAAGTAGGACACGTCATAGAGCGTCACGCTATTGGCCCACGTCGCCATGCCCGGCGCCACATCGCCGCGTAACGCGGTGGAAATCTCAGCGGCGACACCGTTGCCGGTTTCGCGGGCCACTAACGTCACCGCGGGATAGACGAACCGCGCTGTGTGCCGCAAGGGGCCGGGCCGCATTGCGCGCAGGAACGCATCGGCAGACACCCGTTGGAGCGCGCGGTCGAGGTCCACGATATGGATCATCCGCCCGTGTCCTTCGAGCATGCTGACGGAAGCATGCACCGCAAGGTGCAGCGCCATCGCAAGGTCGCCGGGGACACAGACGCCGCCCCGGTTGACGAGGCCGGAGCGGACAATCTGGGTGATGTCCCAGCGCGCTCCACGGAAGAACTCCACGACTGCCGGGTGCAGCTCCAGCGAGATCGGGTAATCTCGGCTGCCATCCAGCACGTCGGGAGACCACGGCTGCTCCTCGCAATAGCTGTACTCGCGGTGCTTCCAGCACGTCCGCATGAAGCAGTAGCCGGCGTGGGCAACCGCCAGGTCCCAGTCGCGCGTCGATCCGCCTTTGACCAGCAGGTCGATATCGCCGATCGTGCGCCATGCCAGCGCTTCGACGCCTTCCAGCAACAGCGCGCCCCCCTTGAGCGGGATGGCTTCGATCCCAGCGCGGGCGCAGCAGGCCAACAGCGTGTCGAGACGCTGGCGGACACGCCCGAGACGCAGACGGTTGAAGTTCAGCTCATCTCGGAGCCAGCCGGAGCATGCAGCATCACCGATCTGCTCGCCCGTCTCGACGCGCAACCCCAGCAATGGCCCGACGCCATGGACGAGGAACAGCTGGCGCATCGCGATCGCGAACTCGGGCGGAGTCGTTGCGTCAATCTCGACTGGGACGCGCCGAAACACGAGGTCTGCGCCCGCCTGCGTCACTTGGCGGAGCAGCGGCCGGAACGCATGTGGCGGCGCTTCGCGCACATCCCACAGCGTTTGCGGAGGTGAAACGGCCACCTCAGTTCCGCGATCGCAACAGGCGCTCGGCCAGCGCGAGGTAATCAGCCGTGACGCGGTCCCAGTCGTATAGTGCACGGGCGCGGTCGGCGGCGAGCGCGCCGAGGCGCTTGACCTCGGCGGGGGCACTTTCGGCCCAGCGCATCAGTTCGGTCAACTCCGGCACGGAGGTGAAATAGCGCACTGCATCGCCCCCGACATTTCGGTTGTCCGGCGTATCACGCACCAGCACACAGTTGCCACACGCCATCGCCTCGATCAGGGCGGGATGCGTGCCGCTGGATGTCACTGGGAAGACGTAGGTGTAGGCGTGCTGGTTCAGCTCCCAATAGCCAGGGCCGTAGATTGCGCCGGTGAACCGCACCCGGTCGCCCCCCTGGTGGCGTAGCGACGCGATGTACTCGGGGGCATAGGGTGCATCGCCAACGACGACCGTTGGGCGACTGACCGAAGCTGCTTGAGACGCGGCGACGAGGTCGTGGACACGGTTCTCCGGTTCCAACCGCCCGACGTACAGGAAGTAGCCGCCCGGCTCCAAACCATGGGCGCTCAACGTGCCGTTCGGCGATAGCGGCTGTGGGTCGGCGCCATAGGGGATATAGTCGAGCACGGCGCCGCGCTGCTCGCGGTAATACGCCTGCACGTTGGGCGAATCGGTGATGGTGCGATGGGCCACCCGCACCGCCAGCTGCTCCGCAACGCGCAGGCAGAACTTGGCGATGGCCGGCCACTTCTCGCGCTGCCAGTCGAGTCCATCCACGTTGAGCATCACCGGAAGCCGGCCGGCACGCAGCACCGCACAGGCTGGGCTGTTCCCAACTCCGAAGACGAACACAACATCATAGCGCCGGACAACGGCGTGCAGCGACGAGAGCATCGAGTGGACGATGGTATCGGTGTACTTGGTGCGTATCGTCGGGAGCTTGATCAGCCGCACACCGTTATAGGTGTCTGCCGGGTAGTCAATGTGGGGCGTGCGGCAGTAAACGCTGACATCATGGCCCAGCCCAGCGAGGCGCGTCGAGAGCTCCTCGGCACAGGTCTCGAAGCCGCCGTAATTGGCCGGGATCCCCCGCGTCCCGAGCAACGCGATCCTCAGTCGTCGTGACACACGACGCTCCCTCGCCCGA
>QEUZ01000366.1 GCA_003577355.1 Chloroflexota bacterium
GGGTCACGGCCGATTTCCGCGCAGTACGTGCGGAGAAGCTCAGCGTTCGCGGCGTATTCCGCAGGGCTTTCGCCACCATCCCAATAGTCCGCAAAACGTGCAACGTGCCGGAGCATGCGTTTGCCTGCGGTGCCGATGAGCACCGGCATGTGTCCATGAATTGGCTTGGGAGCGAACGGCGCGTCCTCCAACCGATAATACCTTCCGCGGTAGGTTGTCCGGTCCTGGGTTTCCAGTAGCTCGATCATCTCCAGGGCCTCGCCAAGCCGGTCGACCCGTTCGCGAGCAGGTGGGAAGTCGATGCCGTACGCGGCGTGCTCGCGCTCGTTCCAGCCGGCTCCCATGCCGAGGATGAGGCGCCCGTTGGAGAGATGATCGACGGTAACTGCCATCTTCGCCAGAATGGCGGGGTTGCGGTGCGTGTTGCCGGTCACCATCAACCCAAGCTTTACTCGCGATGTCTTCGCTGCCATCCCGGCGAGCAGGGTCCAACCTTCAAGCGTGTCGTCCAGTTCGCTTGCGCCGAGTGAAAAGAAGTGGTCGAAGGCCCACGCAGAATCCCAACCGGTCTCTTCAGCAAAGCGCCAGTGCTCCTCGATCATGGCGAGCGACCGGCGATGCTGGCCGGTCACGATGCCAAATTCCAGCGTATCAGGCCAGAGTGTGCGTGGAACGTTGCTTGTCATCGTCGTCCTCTCTCGGGCAGATGTGCGGTTGTGCGCATCCCGCGCTAGCGCAGGATACCGCAAGCCCCGGCTCGCACCCGACACGCCGCCGTGCCAGAATCCCGCGTCGAGTGTGGAGTGTGCCGGAGGATATGGCGACGACGACAACCGAAGCCGCGTTCACGCCGGAGCGAACGAGCGGCATCCTATTACCAGTGTTGTGCGCTGCGTCAGCGCTGGCGGTGACGAATGCAGTGGCGCTCTCTCCCTTCCTTGCTGATATGGGAGGTGCGCTCGGCGTGTCGGTCGCCGTGCTCGGGCAAACGCTGACGGTATCCGGCTTATTGGGTGCGGCGCTTGGGCTATTCATCGGCCCATTGGCCGAACGAGCCGGTTATCATCGTGTTCTGCTGAGCGGGACGATTGCCCTGGTGGCCAGCAATATTCTGACGGCACTGGCGACCGGCATCGAAATGATCGTACTGGCGCAGCTCGCCAATGGCATCGCCGGTGCGACCGTTTCCCCGATCGCGTTTGCCTACGCCGGGACAACGTACGCTGGCGAAGGCCGGCGTAGAGCGATCAGTCGCATCTATGCAACGGCAGCCGGCGCAGGGGTCGTTGCATTGCCGCTCCTCGCCTTCGTCGGCGACTGGGCGAGCTGGCGTTGGTCATTCGGGCTGTTGGCGGGAGCCGCACTGACCTTCTTCCTGGCGGCGCTGGCTACTCTGCCCCGCCGGCAGCGGGACCCATCGGCGCGCTTGCGTCCACGCGCTATCGTCGCCGTGTATTACCCGATCCTGTCCCACCGCCCGGTTGGTTTGCTCTACCTGGCGCAATGTATGCGCGGCGTCTGCTGGACCGGCATGCTGAGCTATATTGGCGCCTTCATTAACCAACAGTTGGGGTACGCGCTCACAGCGGTAATGGCGCTGATGATTGCCCTGACGTTCTGGTTGCAGGCGGACATCGGCCCAACCTTCGTGTTGCTCCTGCTTGCCGCAACCGCGGGAGGTGCGGCAGAGGTCGTGGCAGCTACAGCGATTTCCGCAGATTCGTCCGCGCCGCAAGGCCCAACGATGTCGCTGCATTCGTCAATTTTGCGCGCTGGCACGGCGATGGGTGCGCTGGTTGGGGGCGGGTTGCTGGCGTTGGGTGGCTACGCGCTCCTGGGGTTCGGGTTGGCCTGTGCGGGGCTCGTGGGCGTCGCCTGTGCATGGGTTTCGTTACGCCACATCGCGCGTAGCACTCAGCCGGTGGCGACGGGCCTCACCCGGTAACGAGCTGAGTGAACGGGCACCCAATAATCAGGGGCGCCCCATAGAGTTTTGCATGCCAATCGGGCATTCTCAGTCGTGGTGCGGAACTGGGCTTCGCAACGGCCCCGAAGATTCCGCATCAGATCAGGGTCATGCAAAATCCTGAGGGGCACCCCCCACAACCGGCAAGATTTGACAACGTACCAGTATGCCGTTATGGTACATGGGTTCGCGGTGCAACGGTGCAGCCGCGATGGATGATCCGCAGGGTCTATTTCTACAGTCATGAGAGGAGTGCGGCGAACAGTTCCCCCACTTCCGAGATGTCCGTAGAGACACTCGACATCCTGCTGGCCCAGAACGAGCTGGGCCGCTGAGCGTTGCCGCGCCGGCCTCCGGCGCGATTCCACAGCGGAGCAACGGTGCTGCCGGGGTGGAACACCTAGAGCGCAACGTCGGCGGTAAACCGAAGGAGAGTATGCATGTCTAGCCGAGAGTCGTTCGACCAGGAACGCGTCGTCCGGCGTACCGAAGTCCACAACGTCGCGCCTGCTGCTGCCGAACCCCCTGTCGTTCGTGAAGTGGTTGATCCGGCAACCGGCCAAGTCGTCCGGCAAGAGGTCGTTCCCGCCGCTCCAGTTGAGCATGCAGCTGCGGTAAGCGAAGTAACCTCGGTCGACCATGTTGTCGCCCGGCGCGCGATGATCGACCAGATCACGCGTGGGATCTGGTTCCTGGCTGGTCTGCTGGAAGCAGCACTGGCCTTCCGCATCGCATTTCTCTTGTTCGAAGCGAATCCTGATAGCGGGTTCGTCCGTTTTATCAACGCAGTCACCGACCCGTTCGTTGCGCCGTTCAACGGGATCTTCACGACGCCGGAATCTGAAGGCGCCGTGTTTGATAGCAACGCGCTGTTGGCGATGTTCGTCTATCTCCTCGCAGCGTGGGCGCTCGTGCGCCTCGTTTGGTTGCTGTTCGATCGGCCGGAGACGGGCAAGCAGCGGGCGGTACGGCAGGAGCAAAGCGACATCGTATAACTGCACGTGTTTGCTGACGAACGTGTGCAGCCCGCCCACGGTGGGCTGCACCGGATACCATGTCTGAGGGACCTCGGTGGAATGCCCGCCAGGGTCGATGGCATGTCGTCGTGTGCGAGTGAGGAGGATGATGTCGCGCTACCGCCAACGCGTGGGAGCACATACCTATGCGTTCGCCGATTTGCGTGACCTGTTGGCGAAGGCGTCACCCGCGCGCAGCGGGGATGTCCTTGCAGGCATTGCAGCAACGAGCGCCGAGGAGCGTGTGGCGGCGCAACTGTGTCTCGCGGACGTCCCACTGACGACATTTCTCAACGAGCACGTCATCCCGTATGACGACGATGAAGTGACCCGCCTCATCGTCGACCGGCATGATAGCGACGCCTTCGCGCCACTCAGCAGCTATACGGTCGGCGACTTCCGCAACTGGTTGCTCTCCGACTTCGCAACCGAGGAAGCGCTCGCGCGAGTCGCTCCTGGCGTTACGCCGGAAATGGCCGCGGCGGTGTCAAAGCTCATGCGGGTGCAGGACATGATCCTGGTTGCGCGAAAGTGCCGGGTCGTGACCCGCTTTCGAAACACCATTGGCCTGGAAGGCCGGCTTTCGACGCGCCTGCAGCCAAATGACCCGACTGATGACCCGACGCGCATTGCCGCGAGCATCCTTGATGGCCTGCTCTACGGTAGCGGCGATGCGGTTATCGGGATCAACCCTGCGACCGATAGCCCCGGGGCTGTGTTGCGCTTGCTCCACATGCTCGACGAGATCATCACGATGTACCAGATCCCGACGCAGTCATGTGTCTTGGCACACGTCACCACGACGCTGCGGGTAATCGAGCAGGGCGCTCCGGTCGACCTGGTATTTCAATCGATCGCGGGTACCGAGGCTGCTAACCGCGCGTTCGGGATCGACCTGGCGCTGTTGGCTGAAGCGCGTGCAGCGGCACAGGCGCTAGGGCGTGGCACGCTCGGCGATAACGTCATGTACTTTGAAACGGGCCAGGGCAGCGCGTTGTCCTCAGGGGCGCATCATGGCGTCGATCAGCAAACGTGCGAAGCCCGTGCCTACGCCGTGGCGCGTGAATTCGCTCCGTTGCTGGTGAACACGGTAGTTGGGTTCATCGGGCCGGAGTATCTCTACGACGGCAAGCAAATCATCCGAGCAGGGCTGGAAGACCACTTCTGCGGCAAGTTGCTGGGTGTGCCGATGGGTTGCGATATCTGCTATACAAACCATGCAGAGGCCGATCAGGACGACATGGATGTCTTGCTCACGCTGCTCGCGGCCGCTGGTTGCACCTATATCATGGGGATCCCCGGTTCGGATGATGTCATGCTGAGCTACCAGACGACCTCGTTCCACGATGCGCTGTATGCCCGGCGAGTCCTGGGCCTGGCCCCTGCGCCGGAGTTCGCAGCGTGGCTGGAGCGGAGCGGCATCTTCGCGCATGGTGCGCCGGTTGCGGCCCCTGGTGGCGTGCCGCAGTTATTCAGCGGTGCTATGGCATTGGCGATGAAGTCGTAAGCCATGCAAACCGGCGATCAACCGACGCGGCCCGACCCAACAGTGAGTGATGGGTGGAGCGTGCTGCGGAACTTGACGACCGCCAGGATCGCACTGGGGCGGGCGGGGGTGAGCCTACCGACACGCCATCATCTGGCGTTCCAGTTGGCTCATGCTCAAGCGCGCGATGCAGTGCAGATGCCGCTCGACGCGTTGCAGATCCAGCGCGATCTCGAACCGCTCGGGCTTGACGTGCTTCATGCTGCGAGCATGGCGACCCAGCGCGACCTGTATTTGCGACGGCCCGACCTCGGCCGCCGGCTTGACGCGGCGTCACACGAGCGCCTGACGCGTGTTGCGGGCAACTACGACGTCGTCGTTATCGTCGGCGATGGTCTCTCAGCCCCAGCGGTCCAGCGTCACGCCGTTCCTCTTCTGCAATTCGTCATACCCGAGCTGCAGGCGGAGGGCTGGCGGGTGGCTCCCCTGGTGATCGCGACCGGCGCGCGGGTGGCTCTCAGTGATGAAGTAGGAGCCGTGCTGGGGGCGGAGCACGCGGTGATCCTGATCGGTGAGCGACCAGGGCTTAGCGCACCGGACAGTCTCGGTGTGTACCTGACATTTGCACCGCGCATTGGCAATACCGATGCCGACCGTAACTGCATCTCGAACATCCGTGCAGAGGGGCTGAGCTACGCGGCGGCAGCAGCGACGCTGCTCTACCTGCTGCGAGCAGCCCGTGAACTGCGATATTCGGGTGTGCGGTTGAAGGATGAATCGGGCGAGGGGCTTCCCAGCACGACCTCCCGCGACGGTGGAAACTTTCTGGCACACCGCTAGTGAACAGCGCATTTCAGGCGAACGCAAACAAAACGCGCTCACCCGACTGGGTGAGCGCGTTCTCGTAGTACCCCCAAGGGGATTCGAACCCCTGATCTCCTCCTTGAAAGGGAGGTGTCCTAGGCCTCTAGACGATGGGGGCGCGGTGACGCCGAATGACTAGCATACGGTTCGAGAACGTCCTGTGTCAACCAAGACTGGGCCGGCGTCAGGGCTGTGTCAAAGTCGCTCAGCGTTGCTGGGGGCACGGGAACACCATCCGCGAGCCAGCCACCCTCGGGTCATCCTGAGCGAAGTCGAAGGATCTCCATGCGACGAGCCGGGAACGTTCGCCGGGACACGCGACGTGCCCGCGCTTGGTTGCCCTGACCTTCTGCGTGGAGATCCCTCGACTGGCGCTCGGGATGCCTGTCGAGAACGTGTCGAGAACGTGTTCGCGCGGACGTAACGCTTCTGGACAACAACATCAGACGACTTTGACATAGCCCTGGGCCGATGTGGCTGTACCGGCATGTCCTGCGGTTGAACCTCACATCACCAGCAGCACCGCAATGAGGACGAGCGCCGCCGTACCCATGCCAAGTCCTGCGAGTCGCGGGCGCGTCGCGCTCCAGCGTCCCCCATGCCGGCGGATCGCCTTGCCTTCAGCGGTGAACGCTCCGCCACAAAGGACAAGCGCGGTCAGGACCCCAGCCTGGATATCTGCCGGCAGTGGTTCGAACTCCCAGTGAAGGTGCGGGATGTCTGCGAAAAAGTCTGCGGTCCGCAGAATGCCGTCGTTCACATACCAACTGAGCGCCCCAACGGTGGTTGCGAGGATCGGCACGGGAGTAACCACGATGCAGAGAATCGACGAGAGCGCAGCTACGGGAACGACTGGAGCAACTGCGATATTCGCCGGAATGGTTGCGAGAGACAGAGTGCCGAATTGGGCAGCGAGGATCGGCATCGTCGCCACTGCTGCGAAGACCGGGGTGAGGATGGCAATTTGCACGCCGCGCTTCCACCCTTCGGTATCTGGCCGAATTGCAGTCGCATAGAGCAGCGCCAGGGTGGCGGCGATCGTCAGCCGAAACGACGCCGAACCCAGGAGACCGGGTGAGACGCAGACCATTGCCGCGGCGGTCAGTGTCAACAATGTGATGCTGTGGGCTGGCCGCCCTAACCAGCGGGCCGCGAAAACAGCCAAGCACATGATTGCAGCTCGCACGACTGGGGGGTCTGGCCCAACAACCCAGACGAACAGTCCGACTGCCGCGACCTGCACGCTTGTCCAGCCGAAGCCGACGAGCCCGAGCATCCCCAAGAGCGCCGCGACCGCCGTAACAACGAGTGTCACGTTCCAGCCGCTTACTGCAGTGATGTGCGCTAGCCCTGCGGCGCGCAGGTTGTCGCGCTGCTGCCGCGTCAGAGCGCTGTCGTCACCGACGATCAGGCCGAGCGCCAACGCGCCGGGTGCACCTGGCACGTGGTGGTCAAGCTGTTCCCGTAGCCAGTGGCGCACGCGGTTACGGGCCGCATCCGCCCCACCCGCCGGCGACACGAGGACGAGAGTGTCGATCGCGAGTGGTTCGACGAGTGGCGGGTCTGCGTCAGCGAGTGTGAAGGCAATCGTGTCTCCACGTTGTACACGCGGCGCTGCCGGGAGGAATACGGCTGTTGTGCGGAACGTGTCGCCGTCGTTCCAACGTATCCGCGCGAACGCGCCGTGGCTGAAGATGCTTGGGTCGGAGACCACCGTGGCAACCAACGGCGCAGGCAATGAGCTTGGCAGCGGTGGCGACGGCGGCTGTTCCCGCCACAAACCGCAGAACAACCCGATGGCACAGCCGAGTGCAGCGCTCATGCCGATGGAGCGGGCCTCACGGGGCAACAGGATCGTCAGGATGCATATGCCCATTGCAAGGACGAGCGCGGATACCAGTGCGTTACCTGCTGCGGCACGCACTCCAAAGAGCGCACCGATCGCCAGCGCGATCCCCACCTCATGGCCCGACGGTAATCAGCGCGGCCAGTTCTTCGACCATTGCTGGCGAGATACCGCGTATTGCTTGGAGTTCCGCAATGTCCTGAAAGGGGCCATGCTCCGTGCGGTACGCCACGATACGTTCTGCGAGCACCGGACCAATGCCTGGAAGGGTTTCGAGTGCGGTAGCAGATGCTGTGTTGATATTGATGGGTTGGTTCTGTGAAGAACCAGACTCACCAGGCGTCGAATCCTCGCTACCGGTGGTCGCTGCCGTCGAGAGTGCGCGGGCGACGATGATCTGGTCGGAGTCCTCAAGTTCAGCCGCTAGGTTCAACGAGCTGATGTCGGCGGATGGCAATGGCCCGCCGGCACTGGTGAGCGCGTCGCTCACCCGACTCCCTCGAGGAAGCGTATAGATACCCGGGTTTTGGACCGCCCCACCAACATAGACGCGCAGTAGTGTCGGATCGATCTCCGGGCCGACGTGTAACACAATCGTGTCGTTGCGTTGACTACGCATGATCAAGATCATGCTCACGACGAGCAGTCCAAAAATCGCACCGATGACCGCGATGATTGCGGGGTGCTGCATGCGCGCGCGCGCAGGTTGTCCGCTCATGCTCCATCCTCTTCCCTACCCCATGCTGTGCGCGGAGTGTACCCTGCCTGCGGCGCTCGTCTATACTCGCCGAAGTGCACAGGCCCCGCGTTCGCGCGGATGGCCTGTATTGCCGTTGCCTGGAATTGTGCTTACCCCTCGGCCCAGGGGAGAGGATTCGGCTCTTCGTGACATTGACGCATTTGCTCCCGCTACTGGATGCTCCCGACGCGGCTATTGCGCGCGGGGAGCGCCACATCCGCACGGCGGATCTGCCTTCGGCAGCACGCCCAGCGGTGATCGCCGCAATGGCTGCACGGCTCGGCGTGCCGATCCTCGTCGTCACCGCGCGGCAAGAGACCGCCGACATGCTCGGCACGGCGCTTGCGCTGTTCCTGCCGCCTGCGTCACCTCCCGTTCCCTGGTCAGCGCCTGACCCGCTCCCCTACGAGCAGTTGCCGCACGATGCCGCGCTTTCTGCCCGCCGTTCGGCGATCCTTGGCGCGCTCGTGGAGCAGCCGGGTGTCAGCCCACTGGTGATCGTCGCAACGGTGCGCGCGCTCATGGCGACGGTTCGCCGTCCAGCGTCCTACCGCAACGATGTGATCCGCGTCGAGGTCGGGCAACGACGCTCGGACGCGGCACTTGTCCGCGACCTGGTCGCTGCTGGTTACCGGGTGGAGCCACTGGTTGATGGCCCATGCACCGTCAGCCGGCGGGGCGGGATTATCGATGTCTACACCCCTGGGCCAGACGAGGGGGTGCGGATCGAGTTCTTCGGTGACGAGATCGACAGCATTCGGCGCTTCGACCCAGTTACCCAGCGCTCGATCGAGCGCGTTCGAGCAGCGACGCTGTTGCCACCGCTGGAGTTTGACCTGACGGCCCGTGACGATGCTGTTGCCCGCCTCACTG
>QEUZ01000367.1 GCA_003577355.1 Chloroflexota bacterium
GGCGCACACCCTGTGCCAGTGGTTAGGCTGGCACACCGGCGATCCCGACTGGCGTAGCATCAAGAAACTCGCCTTACTCAACTAGCACAACGCCCCACTCGTCACTGGTCACTCGTCACTCGTCACTCCACGCGCCGCTCTCGACCTGCGTGAGGAACTCGCGCAGCACGCGGTTGTACCGCTCCGGCTCCTCCAGATGGGCGGTGTGCGCGCTGGCATACAACATGGCCAGCCGCGAATCGGGGATCCCACGGTGCAGCGTCGCCGCGCAGGCCGGGGTGATCTCATCGTACATACCGACGGTGATGAGCGTCGGCACGCGGATCGCGCCCAGGTCGGCCGTGCGGTCCCACGCCGCAAGGTTGCCGGTGACGGTGAACTCGTTGGGGCCGTTCATGGTTGCGTAGACGACGTTACCGTCCAGGTTCTTGACACTGCGTACGAGGGCATCCGGCCAGGGGTCGAGCCGGCAGAGGTGCCGCTGGTAGAACACCAGCACCGCCTCGGCGTACTCCGGCGTCTGGTAATCGGCAGCGCTCGTCGCCCGCTGCAGGACGCTGCGGTGGGGTTCCGGCATGACATCGATCAGGAGCGCGGCTTCCTCCACGAACTGCCGCAGGCTGGCCGACGTACTCGCCAGCGTCAGGCTGACGACGCCGTCCGGGTTACCGAGCATGTACTCGATCGCCAGCCAGCCGCCCCACGACTGCCCCAGCAGGTGCACCCGGCGCAAGCCCAACGCCTCGCGCAGGGCATCAACCTCGCGAGTGAAGCGCTCGATCCGCCACAGCGTGGGGTCGCCCGGCTGCTCGGAGCGCCCGCAACCGAGCTGGTCGAAGAAGATCACCGGCCGGTCCTGCCCCTGCGCCGCAAGCGGCTCCAGGTAATCGTGTCCTGCGCCCGGCCCGCCGTGCAGCGTCAGCAGCGGGATACCGGGACCATCGCCGACGACCTGGTAGTGCACCTGCCCGCCCGGGACCGGCGCGTATCCCTCGCGCCGGGGTACGGTCTGTTCGATCACGCTTGCACCCCCTCTCAGACCGTGGGGAGCCAGCCCACCCCTTCGGGTTTGCCCCACAACCACAGGCTACTCTCACCTGCGACGATCGTAGCACGAGCGGGCTGGCGTCACGGCGTGTTGATCAGCGTTGGCGTGTAAGCGGGAGGTTCCTCCGTAGAACGCGTCGGGTCCGTTCAGCGCCCAGCGGAACCATTCCACCTGCTCCAGTTCGTCGCATTCCTGGCCAGTGCCGGGCGGGCTGTCAACGCCGTCCAGGGATCCGCGCGCGATCGCCATGCCTATCGCTGCAACGATAACGGCCCGCGCACTTGCAGGTAGGCGTGCACGGCGTCCATCGCCGCGTGGTCGCGCTCGTTCATCGGCAAGATGCCAGCGCGGTGGAAGACGGCAGCAAGTGGTCGGCGCAGCTCATCAGGAGCGAACGAGAGCATGTAAGGGTGATAGCGCTCGTAGAAGTCGACATCGAGCCCGGCGTACTCAGCCGGGTCGAGCGTCGCGATAAACCCATTGACCAACGCACCCTCCGCCGGGCCAAACCAACGAGCCACCCGCAACCCACGCCCCCAGACGACAACGGAGTTCGCGTTATAGCGTGGCGACACCTGTGGCCGGCGCAGCAAGTAATCCGGCGGCCGCTGCCCAGCGCACAGGAAGGCCTTGCGCAGGTGGTAGATGCGCGTTGCGCGCTTATCGCTGCGCACCGGCGCGACGGCCTGCAGCACCAGCGGGATGCGCTCCGGCACGAATTCCACCAGCAACCGGGCAATACCCAGCTCAGACAAGCTGCGCAGAATGTGGACCTCTTCCAACCCACCGGCGCTGAACGAGCGCGCGCTCTCGATGAACGCGGGCGGTAGGCCGCCCGGACGCGGAAACACATAAGTGAGCGGGTAGTAGTGCTCGAAGTTGTGCCCAGTGGCGATACCCCACAGGTCAAGGTAGTCGGCGAACAGCAGCGGCACGGCGTTGTTGAACCGCCCGGCCTTGTCGTAGCCCAACTGCCTGAGGTTGGTGGCGCAGATGACATCCGGCGCATAGGTGCGCGCCGCACAGACTTCCCAGTGGTCAGCATCCCAGTACTGGCTGGTCAGCACACGAACATCGTCGCCGAATACCTCCCGGAGCAACACCCAGGCAGCAGTCGAATCGGCGCCGCCGCTGAAGTTCAGCCCGACGTACCGCCCCGGCTGGCGCGGCTCCAAGGTTGGGTCAACCGGGCCAATTTCAGCCAGCTGGTAGTGCGACAGTAGGGTGTCAGCACAGCGCTGGGAGATGGGAAAGTTGAACTCAACCACCGGGTAGGTACGGCCAACCAGCGCCAGCAAGGCAGTCGCAACCAGGTCGTTGTGGACATGGTAGTGCTTGGGGAGCGAGAACGTCAGCTCATCGCTGCGGCCATCGGTCGCCACCCGCACCCGCAGCTGCTCGCCCGGCCCTTCCGGCAAACAGTGGTTGGAGTGAAACGCCACCCGCACCATGCGACGTGTCTCCGGCCTCCGCATTCGTACAGGCGGGATCGTACGCGACTGCGTCGCTAGGTACGTTCCCCAACAACCATGCTGAGCGACTGCAAGTAGTGGAAATCCGGCCGCCGGAGCGCGTACTCCGGCGCCTCCGGGTCGCACAGCCGTTGGACTTCCGCCCAGTCCTCCGCTGTCAGATACGGCTGCACCCGCCGCCCCCAGTACCCTGCAAAGACCGTCTCAACGAAGTAGCGTTCGTCCGCCGCGCTCAACGGCGCGATGCGCTCGATCAGCACGCTCCTGGCCCGCACATCAGCCACCCCCGCCCGCCGCAGCAGCCCCACTAGCGCCCGCATGCCGGTGACATCGCGCTCGCTCAGCCCATACTTCTCGCGATAGTAGCGCCGGTTCGCCGCGATCACCTCGCGCTCCAACCGCTCATCCCAGGCGAAGACCATCTCCGGCAGCAGGAAGCTCTGCACCAGCGCGACCCGCCCACCGGGCCGCAGCACCCGCAGCAGCTCCCGCACTCCCGCCAGCGGGTCCGGCAAATGGTGGATTGTGTTCGCGCACCAGACCAGGTCGAACACCGCGTCCCGCAACGGCAGCCGCGCGATATCCCCCACAACAACGTCCGCCACCCGCTCCCGCGCGGCGCGCGCATGCGCCAGGGCCAGGTCCAGCCCGACCGCATCCCCCAACCAGGCCGTCACCAGCCCCACCCCACAGCCAGCATCCAGCACCCGCATCCCCGGCGCGATGCCTAGCTCACCGATCAACGCGCGCAGCTCCGGCTCAGCAAACCGGCTGAACGCCTCGAGCTTGTCGCCGTAATCACGCGCAGGGGTGTCACCGAGCATTGCAGCGCTCCATGGGTCCGTGAACACTGTTCCTGAATCCAAACGCAATCGACCGTACCATGCGTCGAGAACACACCCGTGTCAACGCCGCAGCAGCCCCAAGCGAGAGGAACCGCACATGGAACAGGGCACAATCCACATCGAACAGCGCGACGGCTGCGCCTGGGTCACGCTCGACCGCCCGCCGCTGAACCTGTTCACCCCCGCGCTCATCGCCCGCCTGACCGACACCTTCGCCGCCTTGCGCGCCGACGACTCCGTGCGCGTGGCAGTGATCACCGGCGCCGGCCCGCACTTCTCCGCCGGCATGCAGCTCCAGGAGATGCGCGACCTCGACGTCTCCGCTGCCGCAGCGCTCATCACGGCGCTCCACGACGCGATCGACGCCGTCTACACTGCGCCCTTCCCAACCATCGCAATGGTCCACGGCGCCTGCCTGGGAGCCGGCTTCGAGCTGGCCCTGGCCTGCGACCTGCGCGTCCTCGCCAGCGACGCCCGCCTCGGCCTCCCCGAAGTGCGCGTCGGCATCCCCTCGGTCATCCACGCCGCCCTACTCCCCGCCATCATCGGCCCCACCCGCGCCGCAGAGATGCTCCTCACCGGCGAGCCGATCAATGCGGAGACGGCGCTTGCCTGGGGGCTAGCGAACCGCGTCGTGGAGCCGGGCGAATTGCGCGCTGAAACTGAGCAGTTGGTAGCCAGCATCCTGCGCTGCGGACCAAACACAATTCGGTTGCAGAAGGAACTGATGCT
>QEUZ01000368.1 GCA_003577355.1 Chloroflexota bacterium
ACGTAGATTTCCGGCGCGCTGTACACAGCCACGGCGCTGAAGATCTCGGGATCATTCCAGCAAGTATCGCTCTCATGCGCGTAGGTATCCACAATGCGCCGTAGTGGCGTGCCGAGGATCCTCAACCTCGCAGTGCGGTCAGGATCACGAGTCTTCGGATCAGTGATCGTGTCCAGCTCCCGCCGTACAACATCACTCAGCCTGCGCACCCCGATGGCAAGCAATACACTCCGTTCTCGCCGCTCGATGTCCTTCGGCAGGTGTACAGCGTCGTCGCGGAAGTGTTCGAGCAACCCCGGACGGTCGTCCAGGAAAACCTCCCCTGGCGTCCGCATCCGTCCATCTGTGCATAGCACCACCCGTTGCGACCGCATCGCCGCAACCCATGCGGGTTGCTCGTCCGCCGAGGGATCCAGCATTCGGGCGAGCGCGCCATACGCGCGATGCACGATATATTCGTCAGCCGCGTCAATCGGCTCGCATCCGGCCTCATCAGCGATTTCAGCAAGTACAGCCCGATAGTCGGCCTCAGTCGCCGAACCGGTATGGGCCCCAAGCCGCGTGAAAAGCGCCAGCCAATCTCTGACATCATCAGCTGCCAGATAGCAGCGCCGCCGGCCGAAATCGACGGCAGCATCGCTTCCGATAAAGACGTGGTCCCCTCGCCAATACCGTGTGTGTGCGTGATCGTAAATGACAGGTTCACCACGTAGCGGCGCGAGCTCGTGCAGGGAAGCGCGACCTAGCTCCGTGTATATGGCATTCGCCGGAGGGTCACCCCCCTTCTGGCGACTGAGCCACAGGAGATGCTGGACGACGTCGCTCATCCGGGGAGACAGGTTGAGCCCGAGAAACTGAGCGAACTCCGTGCGTGCCTGAACGAACCGCAGGATCGGAGCCTGGCTCGCGATCAGGGGACCAAGATTCGCCGAGAACACTTCATCTGGTCGATACCATCGGTCTTCGCGCTGCGAGGGCAGCCAGGCGAGTACTTGGAGTGGGGCAAGTATCCCACTATGCGCCTGGTACGCATCCCACCTGCGGTTGAGCAAGGTGTAAATTGTCTGCATGTGTGCTACTGCTGCTACATCCGGAGCAGAATGCTCCTCGAGTGTGCGCTGTACCGCGCGGACGATATCGTCTGCCCCTGGCTGCTCGCGCATATGCAACAGCCGGAAGAAGTCGGCCCAGGTATTTGACCCTACTGCAGTTTCAGCCTGCACGTCGTACATGGCGTGCGGGACTGCGTAACCCAACGGGAACACTGCGTCCAACGCAGCCGATGGGAAATACACATCACTCGCCGCACGGTACACATCATCGCTACAACGCACCAGCGGGGCTTTCATCATCCGTTCGAGCAGCCCCGGCTGTCCGTAGGCCAAGGTCGAGTGACAGCGCACATAGTCAAGGAGCGCCAACCGCGCCTCATGATCGACAACTGCCTGGTAATGCTCCAACACGTAGCGCTGGATGTAGTCTCCGCGCGTGAGTGGACGCAGCCCTAGAGTCACCTCGAAGAATGGCCGCGTCTCGAGATCCAGTACATCATCACTGACCAAGTTATCGAGGTTGAGGATGTGAGCGATATCGACCGCTTCGTCAGCGCTCGCCGGTGGCAACGTCAGCGGCATGGTCGCATCGTCAATCGCATGCAGCCGCCCTCCCTGGGTCAGGACAAACGGCAACGCACGCAACCGTCGCCGATCATCTACATCCAGATGGTTCTCATGCCGGTAGAAGTAGCGGTAAATCCCTCTCAGGCGGTCCCGGTCTTTAAGCCACCCCGTTGTCCCGTCGCGCTGACCCGCCACCTGGGTAATTCGCTCGAGCACATCGATCATCCGGGATGGCGTCAGGCGGTCGACCCCTGCTCGTTCTAGCCATTCCACATGACGCGTTTCAGCCAGCGCCAGCCGCGCCATGAAGCGGACCCCCGCTCCAGCGAGCAGTTCGCGCGCCTCGTCATCAGCGATCCACGGTGCGTCGGCGATGGTATGGATCACTCCGTCATCATCTGGGCAAATCGGTAGTCCGCTGACATCCGCAGTGATGTGCTCTTGGTTCGCCACGAGGTAGTCGAGAATCGCGGTAAGTTTGTTCCAGCCGCCGACTGCCGGATGTGCTTGAGCCATCTGCTTGTCACTGCATTCGGGAGCGATTTCCGTTAGGGCTCTGATGACGTCATCGGTGTTCAGAGGCTCCAGGCCGGCAAATACCGGTCGGTGCTGCATCTCCAGTTCAGCATCGACCAGCCAGTAAAAATCCTCCGGCAAGATAGCCCGCATCATCGCGCTGGCCAGGTACGGGCCGTCTGATCCGTACTCCTGGAGGTTGCCGTCCGTATCCAACACGATCGGTGTGTCGACCAGTGCCTCGATCAGTGAGTCACGTGCAGATCCAGTTGTGTTCGCAATGCGACCCTCGATGTACCCAAGTAGGCGGTCGAGTTTTTCGCGACTGTTGAGAATCGCATCGGACTCTTCGAGCCGCGTTCCACCGGGGATCACTGACCGAAGGTACGCAAGGACATCAGCGTAATCGAGTCGTCGACCCCCAAGTGTCTCGACAAACGCTCGGACGGTCGTGGGAAGCGGTCCGACTGGCTCTGAGCGAGGTGCAATTCCGGGCATGTAGTCTTGTGCAATAGTACGTAATGCCTCCCCCGCGAAACGCACATCACCGGGCCGTGTCCAACGCCCATCGGTGCACAAGATCAGGCCGAACTCAGTCGCCGACTCCCTGAACGTTTTCGTGATCGGCGAAAGAAAAGCGCAGTGGGCGGCACAGGACACAGGCAACAGTTGATAGAAATCACGGGGCTGAGCAGCTTCTTCTCTCAACGTCTCGAGGTTGGCCACAAATAATTCGGCAATCCCCTCGATCACCTTGCGGTTCCAGTCCCCCTTCTCGCCCGCATCTGTCAGGATCCCCTGCCGGTTGGCATCGGGGAAAAAGTCACCCTGGATATGGAACGTGAATCCGGTCTCCACCGGCGTCGGCAGGAAGTTATAGAGCAGTCCCGGCATGCTCCGGCCAAACCATGATGTAGGGGGCGCCACGGCAAACGCGATCTCCCGCGTCTTCGCCGTGCTACTGTTCGATGCAAACCCGCGGTCCAGTTCCCCGCGATACACCACCCAGTGGTAAGACCGCTCATCCTGCCCGTCCCATCCACTGATCTCCCACCGCTCCTGGCGAGTTCCATTGTCGAGCACCCGCTCAGCCGTCATGCTCCTCGCGACGGAGTAGGCCGGCTCGCCCGCATCACCGTCGTATACCGCGATGCGTCGCAGTTGCCGCAGGAACGGCAACACCCGGTAGATCTCGACAGCGACCGCGGCACGTAGCCGTGCAATCCTCTCCGCGTCCCACGGCTCAGCCTCAATCTCTTTGGCAATTTCGGTACGAGTCGTGCGCCACGGCAGGTGGAATTCGGTTCCGTCCTTGACATGTGAGACCGTCGCATCGAGCTCATTCAGGCACGGGTCGAAGACAATGTGCTCGCCCGCCGAATGCAGTTCCGGATGGTCGGTCAGGTGGTACACCGCCAGGAATCCGGCCCCCCAGGTTCCTGTCATTGACGCCTCGTCTCGCTTCGAGCCCGAAGCGATGCTGAGAATGGCATCGAAGTTCTTCGAGGTGAACACGCTCGCGTTGCGCACCACGAGCCGGTCCGTGAAGAACCGGAACTCCAGCCACGGCGACCGCGCGTCGTCAGCGTTCTGCGCCATCTCGCGCACGATGGAGACGTCCCCGTGGTATCCCGCTAGCGCGCTGCGGATAACATTCAGCTTGTTAACCGTGTAGGGGACCCTCCTGGTCTGCTTCCCGCGCTCCATCATCCCCCCTCACCAACCAAGCAGTTCACCGCGCAGGAGTTGCTCTCGGCCCTTTTCGAGCAGGATCGGCCACGTGTACCTGTGCGGGCCAGTAGGCGTATCGAACTGCGCGCTTTCCTCACCGATATACCCCTCGCGCCGCAGGCGCTCGAACCCCTCGCGCAGCACCTGCCCCTTGCGCGGCAGCATGTCGAACACCCCAACCACACAAACACCCGGATCAGCATGCCAATACCCTTTTTCTCAATCCA
>QEUZ01000369.1 GCA_003577355.1 Chloroflexota bacterium
TTGGGCGCTATTCTGTGGAAGCGAGGGCGGCAGCGAGCAAGAGCAGCACGGTAACCATATTGATCGTCACGTGTGCGGCGATGGATACCACCACGCTGCGCATGCGCCAGGTTGCCCAGGTAATCGGGAGGAACCCAATAATGATCGCCGGGTATCGCCACGGCGAAAAAAAGTGGTAGACCGCGAACAGCACCGTGTTGAGGATCGGCGCCCCGCGTCCGTAGCGGCTGAGCCGCGGAAGGAGGTGCCCACGGAAGTAGAGTTCCTCGGTGACGGGGCCAGCGATGCCGTTGAAGGCGAATGCGATGACGAGAAATGCCAAGAGTGCCCCCCGGCTTAGCGTGTCGTCCCCTTCCTCCACCGTAGCGAACTGCAGCAGGGCGTCGGGCATCCACGCGAAGACGTTATCAGCGATCCACGCATCGAACGCGATCGACACGGCGAGGCATAGCACGAACCAGGCCGCCAGCCCCGCCGCAAGCAGCGCCAGCCGCCGCCGCGGGACCCGCTCCTTGTAATCCACGGCATTGAGTGGCGACCACGACCCGGTTGCCCGGTGCGCGTATAGCGCCAAGTAGCCCAGTTCGAGCGGGACGAGCACCAGCCCGATACTGCCGAACAGCGCAAAGATCGGGTCGATCCCCCACGCATCGAAGACAGATACGGCAAACCAGACGAAGAGGGTGAAGATGGCGCCCGGCGCCAGGTGCAGGAAGATCGCCTGTGGCAGCGAGTATTGGTTTTGCAACGCACAATTCTTTCAGATACGGCTGAGGAGTCTCAGAAGGTGGAGCCAAATTGGGAACGTTCTTGGCGGATGCGATTCTCTCCGCTTTCAGCATTCTGCGCAAGAGCTGGATGACGCGCGTGGGCACTTGCTCTGTCACCTCGAACATCCCGATAGATATCGCCCTGTGCTATCCTCAGCGGCGGCGCGCAGGTACAGCATCGCGCCATGGATGCGAGCGAGTGGAGCAGTAGCATGGCGGTAGAGCCGCTCATCTTCGACCTGAGCAAGCCCGGCCGGCGCGGCACGAGCGTCCCACAGGCCACCGGCCCCGAAACCCCGATCCCGGACGAGTTGGTGCGCAGCAGCCTGGAACTGCCGGAAGTGAGCGAGATCGACGTTATCCGGCACTACACCCGCCTCTCGCAGAAGAACCATGCGGTTGACATCAACTTCTACCCGCTTGGCTCCTGCACGATGAAATACAACTCGAAGATCAACGAGATCGCTGCGCGCATGCCGGGGTTCGCCCACATCCACCCATTGCAGGACCCTGAGACGGTGCAAGGCGCCCTGGAGCTGATGCACGACTTACAGGGCTTCCTGGCGGAAATTTCCGGCTTCGCAGCGGTGACATTGCAACCGGCAGCCGGCGCGCACGGCGAGCTCACCGGCATCCTGATTGCGCGCGAGTACCACAAGCTGCGCGGCGAAACTGGGCGCGACACGGTGCTCGTGCCCGACTCCGCCCATGGGACCAACCCGGCGACAGCGGCCATGGCCGGTTTCAAAGTGGTGACGATCCCATCCGACGAGCGCGGCAACGTGGATCTTGCGAAGTTGCGCGAGGCGGTCGGGCCAAGCACTGCTGCCCTGATGATCACCAACCCGAATACGCTCGGCCTGTGGGATGAAGGTATCGAGGAAGCGATCGAGATCGTCCACAACGCTGGAGGGCTGGTCTATAACGATGGTGCGAATTTCAATGCCATCCTCGGCATTGTGCGCCCCGGTGACCTCGGTATCGACATCATGCACTTCAACCTGCACAAGACCTTCTCGACGCCGCATGGCGGTGGCGGGCCAGGTTCCGGCCCGGTCGGCGTGCGGGCCGACCTGGCGCAGTTCCTGCCGGCGCCGATGATCGAGAAGCGAACTGCCGCTGATGGCGCAGTGAGCTACGGCTACGCCTGGCCAGAGCGCTCCGTTGGGAAGGTGCATGCGTTCTTCGGCAACTTCGGCATGCACGTGCGCGCCTGGACGTACATCCGCATGCACGGCGCCGCTGGTCTGCGCCAGGTCAGCGAAGATGCCGTGCTCGCCGCCAATTACCTGTTGGCAAACCTGAAGGACCGCTACGACCTGCCCTACGACCGCACCTGCATGCACGAGTTCGTGCTCTCGGCTCGGCGTCAGAAGGCGCTCGGGGTGCGCACGCTCGATATCGCCAAGCGCTTGCTCGACTTTGGCGTGCATCCGCCAACGACGTACTTCCCATTAATCGTCGAAGAGGCGTTGATGATCGAGCCGACCGAGACAGAGAGCATCGAAACGCTCGACGCGTTCATTGCTGCGATGCGCCAGATTGCCGACGAAGTCGAGAACGACCCGGAGTACGTGCGCACCGCGCCGCACTTCACCGAGTACAAGCGGCTGGACGATGTCACCGCCAACCGCAACCTGAACCTGCGCTGGCTGCCAGAGCACCGCGACCTCGCTGCCGTAGCCGACGATTGACGGCCTCTTCGTTTCGCCGAGACCACACGCCGCCTGGGTCACCAGGCGGCGTTCTGCATCTTCACAGGACATTGGTCATGGTTGCTGGGGTGACTGATGCGCTATGTGACACGCTGGCCAGCAGGTGTAGTATGGGACGCACGGTCGGGGCAGATGTGTATGGACCAGCCCTCGACCGCCTTATGTATTGCGACACGGCAGGGTCCGTGTCTTAGGCCGGCTCCAGGAAGGGTTGGGATCCAGCATGAAACGGAGCGTCACCGCAGCGCGCTTGGCCTTGGTGCTCGTGTTTACATTTGTCGCAGCGTTTTCGAGCGTCGCGTTCACGCCCAGAGGCGCCGGTGCTGCCGACCAGGCATCCTGCCTGAGCAGCGCCGAGCAGCAGTTCCTCACGTTGATCAACAACTACCGCCAGTCGAAGGGGCTGAGCAAACTGGCAGCTTCAAAGGCGCTCAACATCGCCTCATACAAGCACAGCCTGGATATGGGTACACGCAAGTATTTCTCGCACAATACCAAGACCCCACTGCCAGCCGGACAGTCCGGCCCCACGCCGTGGGACCGCATGAAGGACGCGGGCTACGGCTATAACACCTATAAGGGTGAGAATATCGCTGCTGGGTACAGTTCAGCCCAAGCGGTCTTCAATGGCTGGAAGGCATCGAGCGGACATAACAAGAACATGCTGAACCCCAACTTCAAAGTCATCGGTATCGGGTTCGTCTCGGTCTCCGGCAGCCCGTACACGCACTACTGGACGACCGACTTTGGCGGGAAGGTTGACGCTGCGCCAACCGGGTGCTAAGCGTGGGCACCATTTCCCTGCCGATTGTTGGCGTGCGCATGGGTTGTGGGTGCATGCCACCAACCGGGTTACGCCGCTCAACCAAGAACTGATTGCTCGAGCTCTCTACCAGCCCTCGGCGAACCGCCGGGGGCTGTCAATCTTCTGGTTCAGGCTCCGTCACCGGCAGTTCCTCGGTATTGCCGTTCCAGCAGCGTTGGAAGCGGGGGTCCTTGCGGGCAACGTCGAGCGAGGCCTCGGAGGCATCAAGTCTTCTAGCCCGGGCGAGCTCCAGCAGCACACCGGCGCAGTCAGCGCGCTGGGCAGCGAGTGCTGCCAGGTGGACATGTGCGATGGCACGCTGGGAGCGGCGGCGGAACGACTGGGCTGCCTCGCGCAGGTCGCGTTCGGCGCTGGTGAAGTCGCCGGCTGACTGGGCGATCAGGCCACGTTCGAGCAGCGCCTGGGCGCGGTTATCGCGGTCGCGCTCGCGCTCGATCGTGATCGTCAGGTCGTTGCGGGCGCGTTCGAGCTGTCCCAGCAGCCCGGCAGTCAGCCCGCGGTAGTAGCGGGCCTGGGTGGCGATAGGGTCGCTCGGCTGCAGCACGAGGATACGCGTAAAGTCGGCATCGGCATCGATGTAACGGCCGGTGCGCATGGCGGCGTTGCCCCGGGAGAGGAACGCCATCGCCCGCGCATCGCGGTCGTCGGCAGCGGCGGCAGCCATGCCGAATGCTGCGAGCGCCGCTTGGGGGTCTCCTGCATCCGCCTCTACCCGCCCCACGTTCATCCATGCCTGATAGACGAGTTCCGCACTCGGG
>QEUZ01000370.1 GCA_003577355.1 Chloroflexota bacterium
CCTGAGAGTTGTCGCCTGTGAGATCGGCCCAGCAACGGTCTACACTGGCAACGTCCTCGAAGTCCGCATGACGGTCACAAACCCGTCGCAGACCACGCTCTACAGTTCGGACCCGCCGCCCGGGTACATCTACGAAGAGGGCGTCGACTTCGCGGCCGCTGGGTTCCCGAAGATTCAGGACACCTACCGCTTTGGCATCGACTACACGAGTAATAACGGCACGGTCAACCCGTATCGCTGGGGCTTCGGCGCTCCACTCGTGCCGGGTGAAGAACGGGATGTCGTTGGGTACGTTCGGGTCAAGCGACGGCGCACGGTCACGTGGACGGCGAGCGTCGTCAAGGAGTATGTGCGCTACCTGGTCGAAGATGAGTTCCCACGGCGTATCGCTGTCGCCGATCCCCCAGTTGACCCGGTTCCCCCGCTCGACGATGGTGAGAGTCGCTATTTCTCCGAGACCGGGCACAACGTCCCACGCGCCTTCGCGCGGTACTGGGACGCCAACGGTGGCCTCGCCCGCTTTGGGTATCCGTTGACTGAAGCGTTCGAGGAAGTGTCATTGACCGACGGTGGACGCTACCTGACGCAGTACTTCGAACGCGCGCGCTTCGAGTACCATCCGGAGTATGCTGGCACCAAAGATGAGGTGCTCCTCGGCTTGCTCGGTGTGGAGCTGACGGTCGATCGACGCACCGAGAGCGAGTTCCGCCCCATCAGCCGCCCGGAGGGCGAGACCGGCCGCATCTGGTTCCCGGAAACTGGCCACACACTCGGCGGGCGCTTCCTGACGTACTGGGAAACCAACGGCGGACTCCCCATCTTCGGCTACCCGATCTCCGAGGAGTTTCGGGAGCGTTCGCGGACCGATGGCGAGTACCACACCGTGCAGTACTTCGAACGTAACCGGTTTGAATACCATCCCAACTACGCCGGCACCAAGGACGAGATCATGCTGGGCCATCTCGCCCGCGAAGCCCTGATCCTACGCGGTTGGCTCAAGGGCGCTGCCGGATAGGCGGTCTGCGACAGGTAGAATCGTTCCCAACACACAGGTAACGGGTGGAGGGGGACGACGTGGGGATCCTCGGTCGGGAATCGCAGCGTGCGGCCGCCAACCGGCGTGCGCGTCCGTTTCTGCTCTTTGCGGCGCTGTCGTTCAGCGCATTCATCGCGCTGGCAGCGGTCATACGCCGCAACCACCGGCTCGATGCCGATGTGCGCGCCACAATGGCGTTGCAGCGTATGGACCACCCACTGCTCGCGAGGTTGATGGCCGCCGTATCCTGGTTCGGCTTTCGCCAGCAATCGCTCGTGCTGCCCGCTGGGATCATCCTGGGGTTCGCGGTGACAGGCAACCGGCGCGATGCGCGCTACCTCGCGATCGCCTGGTTGGGCTCGATGCTCTCGTATACGACGAAGCTCATCGTGCGACGCCCGCGACCCAACGGCGAGGGGATCAACATCGTCGAAGCCGACCTGCGTGACTCCAGTTTCCCAAGCGGACATGTGTTGCACTACATCAGCTTCTGGGGGTTCTTTGCCTATCTGAGCTACATTCGCCTGCGACCAAAGCCTGAGCGGCTGGTTCCCGCCCTCGGGGTCGGCTCAGCAATCGCGTTGGTCGGCCCATCGCGCGTGTACCTGGGGCACCATTGGCTCACCGATGTGCTCGGGAGCTACACCCTCGGGTCGGGCTTCCTGACCGCCATGATCGGACTGCATCGACGCGGCGCACGTGCGGCTGCACCCGATGCCGGCGCCGAGTAGCAACCCGCGCATAACGCGCCGCCCGCTGGTGATCGCCCACCGTGGGGGCGCCCCGCACGACATCGAGAACACCCTCACCGCCTTTCAGCACGGGCTAGAGGTCGGCTCCGATCTGATCGAGTGCGACCTGCGCACATCCAGCGACGGTGCAATCGTGCTCTATCACGATGCACAGGTTGCGGGAGTGCGCGTGCATGCACTTCCACTGAGTGAGCTTCGGCGTCGCATCCCGACACTGGTGACATTCAACGAGTTTCTCGCCTGGGCAGCGCAGCAACAGAGGTTCCCACGTGTGGTGCTTGACTTGAAGGAGCCGGCGCTCGACCGCGCACTCGCGCCATACCTGGGCGATGCCGCGTTTCGCCGCGCGGTGATCGTCACGACGCAGAACATGGGGAGTATCCGGCGCTTGCGTCGGGCCTGGCCGGACTTGCGCGTGGGGCTCTCGCGTGGGCAGGCGGCAGCAGGCGCGCGGCCGGCCTATCTGCGACCTGGGCTAGTAGGCATCCTCCGCCCACTGCTGCTCCTGCTGCTCCTGCCGCAGCTCCGCTGGTCGAAAGCCAACGTCGTCGTCCTGCACCACCGGCTGGTCACACGCAACGCGGTCGAGCGCTTCCATCGGGCCGGTGTGCGTGTCTATGTCTGGACGGTTGACGACTGCCTTGAGGCACAAGCACTTGGGGCGCTTGGCGTCGACTACATCGCCTCCAATCGCCCCTGGCTCTTACGCGGCTGCCTCGGCCTGTTCGAGGACGATCAATCCAGCCCGTCAGGGTAGCGCCAGTGGAAGTAGTGTAAGCCGACATTTCCAGCTTCGACCCGCCATTCGGCTGGGTTGCTCGGCGTATACGTCAGGCAACGGCGCTCGAAGCACTGCATCAACACGAGTGTTGGCGCACCCCCCACCAGTACATCGGCCCAGTACGCTTCGGTGATCGGGTAGCCGGTCGCGTAGAAGGGGTTGAGGAACAACAACCCATCGGTGTACGCGCCATCCTCCCAGACCGTGCCACTGGAGGTCATGAACTCCCAGAACGGCGACGCAACCTGGTGTTGTAGCCCAGCAACGCTCACGCGCCAGGCCGCCGTGACGCCATATTGCGCCAGCGCCGGGTCGTCGGTCACTTCCCCGGAGCGCGACACTCGCTGGACCACCGCTTCGCCGTCCTCCAGGGCAGGGCGACGCTGCAGCTGCGCGAACGTTGCGTAGGTTGGGCCGTTCGGGTCATCCGGGTCTCCAGCAACGTTGATGTTCGCCGGCGGCGCGTCCTCGTAGCTGAAGTCCCCCACTTGCACCCGCTGGTTGACCATCTCCGACACCAGCAGGCCGTTGGTGACGAACCATGTCGCTCCGTGGTCTCCGAGTGGATCGGTGATCTCCATGCGCGACTTGTCGAAATATTGCACTGTGCGGAAGCCGCCTGGCGACTCACGATACTCCTCGGTGACCGCGCCCGTGTTGGGCTGCGGCCCCCACATCCACGTGCGGCTGGTGAAGCCACTCGCGACCGGCTGATCTGTGCGCGACCACGTCCGCTCCATGGCGTTGCTCGTGGTGAGTCGATACACCACCCCATCGAAGACGTCGGTCACGTACAGCTCGCCCGCTTCATCTTCGCCGAACGACGCTACTGCAATCTCCGAATCAAGTATCTCCTGCATCCTCCAGGTATCTCCGGCGCCGCGTTCAAGCGTCCAGATCCGCCCCGAACACAGGTCTCCGAACAGGTAGCGGCCGTAGAGGAGCGGCTCAGCGGAACCGCGGTAGACGTACCCCCCGGTGACCGAACAGCCAAGATCGTGCCCATACTCTGCAATCGGCAGGGTCAACCCACGTTGCTCGCAGCCCAGCGTGCCCGGTGGAAAGCAGTGCGCCCCTTCCATAATCGGCCAGCCGTGGTTCGACCCGCCGCCCGTCCCGCGCGGATGAACGTTGATCTCCTCCCAGGTCGCCTGCCCGACATCGCCGATATACATATCTCCCGTAAGCCGGTCGAACGAGAAGCGCCAGGGGTTGCGCATGCCGCCAGCCCAGATTTCCGGCAAGGCGTCCTCGGACCCAACGAACGGGTTGTCGGGTGGAATGGCGTAGCCTGTTTCCGTGCTAACATCGATGCGGAGAATCTTCGCAAGCAGCGTACGCCAATTCTGTCCGTTTCCGAACGTATCGTTCGCACCACCCTCATCGCCGGTGCCGATGTAGAGGTAGCCATCCGGCCCAAACGCCAGCATCCCCCCATTGTGGTTCGGCGCGCGGTCAGCCATGGTGAGCAGCACTTCGCCACTCTCAGGGT
>QEUZ01000371.1 GCA_003577355.1 Chloroflexota bacterium
CTGTTGCGGCGTCCATCGATCCTCCTGTCGCACAGGTCGCAGGATTATCGGCCGGTGAAGTTCGGCTCTCGGCGTTCCAGGAACGCGGCCACACCCTCGCGGTGGTCGTGCGTGTCGAACGCTTGAGCGATCAGCTCCAGCTCGTACTCCAGGTGCTCGTCGAACTGTGGCATCAGCGCTGCGTTGAAGGCGCGTTTTGTCAAACCGATAGCAACGGTCGGTAACGCGGCAAGCTCAGCGCCCCACTGCAGCGCTGCAGCGTGCAGCTCATCTGCCGGTACGACGCGGTTGACCAGGCCGAGACGCAGTGCCTCAGCGGACGCAACTCGCCCGCCGGTGAAGGCCAGCTCTGAGGCCTTTGGCAACCCAACAAGCAGTGGCAGGATCAGCGTCCCGCCAGTATCCGGGATCAACCCGACCCGCACATATGCGACAGCCAACGCTCCCGCCTCCGACGCGATGCGCAGGTCGCAGGCCAGGGCGAAACTGCAGCCCGCGCCGACCGCCGGGCCGTTCAGCGCTGCGATGATTGGCTTTTCTATCCGGCGCAGGAGGCGCACGATTGGGGTGAAGTTGTCGCCAAACGTGGCTTCACGTTCCCCATGAATGCGCGCCTGGAACTCGGTCAGGTCCGCCCCGGCGCAGAAGGCGCTGCCCGCGCCTGTCAACACGATGCAGCGCACCGCTGGATCAGCTGCGGCGCCCTCCAGTGCCGCGCGCAGGGCCAGCAACAGTTCGGCGTTCAGCGCGTTACGCATGTCCGGCCGGTTGAGGGTGAGCAAGCGCACACCAGCGTGGTCCTCGCTCAGCACCACCGGCGCGCTGTCTGTCATCGGCTAGCCCCTCCCGATATAGACCGGCGGACGCTTCTCCAGGAAGGCGTTGACGCCTTCACGGTGGTCGGCGGTGCGGCCAGCCTGTTCCATCAGGTCGGCTTCCAGCTCCAGCTGTTCCTCCAGACGCGCCAAATGGGCAGCGTTGAACGCCCGCTTGGTCAGCCCAATCGCCGTCGTCGGCAGTGCTGCCAGCTCGTGCGCCCAGGCTAGCGCCGCCGGCATGAGCTCATCTGCCGGGACAACCCGCTCCACCAGCCCGATCTCCAGTGCGCGCTGCGCGCCGACCCGCTCACCACTAAAGGCCAGCTCGCTCGCGCGCCCCAGGCCCACGAGCAACGGGAGGAACAACGTCCCGCCGGTGTCGGGGATCAACCCAATCCGCACGAACGCCTGGACGAAGCTGGCGCGTTCCGAGGCAATGCGCAGGTCACAGGCCAGTGCAAGGCTCGAACCGGCTCCCGCAGCGACCCCGTTGAGCGCCGCGATGACCGGCTTCTCGAGGCGTCGTAGCGCCAGCACCAGCGGGATATAGCGTTCACGCACAAGCTCGCCGATGCGTGGACCTCGCGGATCGTCGTAGCGCGCACGCACACCTTCGAGGTCTGCACCAGCATTGAAGCCACGCCCTGCGCCGGTCAGGACGACGCAGCGTACACTGGGGTCGTTCCCGGCGCTGGTAAAGGCGTCGACCAACTCAAACGGCATGCGATGGTCGAAGGCGTTGAGCACCTCCGGCCGGTTCATCGTCAGGAGCAGCACACCTCCGTCCTGCTCCGCCAGCACCGTTTCATAGCTCTTCATCGGCTGTGTCCTCACGCCTGTGCTGCGTTGGCTCCAGTTCCGCCCCGCAGACGCCGCAATAGTCGAACTCCTCTGGCAGCCCGCTCGCGCCACAATGCGCGCATGTCTTGGCCCAGGCGCCCCAGCGGCGCTCGGTCGCCCGCCCCGCAGCGGCGCGTTCGCGGAAGAGCATGTAATCCGGCAGGCGCTTTTCTTTGAACGAGGTCATGCCTTCGTAGGTTTCCCAGGCGCCGGTTTGGACTGCCAACCAGTCGCGGGCGTGACCGACAGTGACGCCCCAGGAGAGGTCGCGCCAGAAGTTCGTCTGCTGCTTGGCGTAGCGCATCATCGTCGGCAGCTTGTCGATCAGTTTCCCAGCCAGCTCGTCGACGGCGGCGTCCAGCTCGGCGCGGGGGACGACCCGGTTCACGAGTCCCCACTCCAGCGCTGTCCGGGCGTCGATCGGCTCACACAACCAGAGGATCTCCCGCGCGCGCCGGTCGCCAACGATCAGCGGCAGCCACTGCGTCGCACCAGCTGCCGGCACGCTGCCGCGCGCCGTCCCGACCTGGCGGATGATGACGTCATCGGCCATCACTGCCAGGTCGCAGGCGATGTTGAACTCGTTGCCGCCGCCAACGACCATACCGTTCAGCCGGGCAATCGTCGGCTTGCCGATGTTGCGCAATCGGTCGTGCGCCTCGATGAACGCGCCCATCCACTTCCAGTAGTCGCGCGGGCGTGGGATGAACTGCGCCTCCTGCTCGCGCAGGTCCGCGCCGGTGCAGAAGGCGCGCTCGCCCGCACCGGTGAGGATCACCACCGCAACAGCATCATCCCAGGAAGCGTCCTCAAACGCGCGCGCGAGCTCTCGCAGCGTCTGAAAGTCGAGCGAGTTCAACACCTCCGGCCGGTTGATCGTCACCGTCGCGCGCCAGTCGCGCTTCTCATAGAGGATCCGCTCGAAGCCGAACGTATCAGCTGGCTGGGCGACCGGTCTCATCGGTGTCCTACCGCCTTTCCGTACACACTGCGCGTCGTCAGCCGCTACGGCGGCGGTCGATCACCCGCACCGCCTTGCCAACCTCGACACGCCCAAGCTCTCCGGGTTGGTGCAGGCTCACCTGCATCGTCAGGTCGAAGCGGCTCTTCAGCAGGCGCGCGATCTGCTCGCTGAGCATGCGCACGTCAGCGTCGACGGCGTCTACCGCGTAGGCTGAGGTCATTTCCGCCTGAACTGCGATTGTCTCCGTGCGCCCGTTCCAATCCAGCACGATCTGGTAGAACGGAGCGATCTCCTCGAAGCCAAGCAACGTCGCCTCGATTTCCGATGGGTAGACGTTGACCCCATGCAGGATCAGCATGTCGTCGTACCGGCCACGCAGGCGTGCCATCCGGCGCGTTGTGCGCCCGCAGATGCACTCGCCCGGCAAGATGGCCGAGATATCGCCGGTGCGGTAGCGCACAACCGGCATGGCCTGCTTCGTGAGGGTGGTGAACACCAGCTCGCCATACGTGCCGTCCGGCACGGGGGCGCCCGTTTCCGGGTCGATCACTTCAGCCAGGAAGAAATCCTCGGCGATGTGCAACCCGTTACGCGCCACACAACACTCGTTGGCAACCCCTGGTCCGACCACTTCCGTCAGCCCATAGATGTCAGTTGCCCGCAACCCAAGACGCGCTTCGATTTCCGTGCGCATCTCCTCGGTCCAAGGCTCTGCACCGAAGATGCCAACGCGCAACGCGATGTCGGCAGTGGTCAGCCCCTCTTTCTCCAAGATCTCGCCGATGATCAGGGCATAGGAGGGCGTGCAACAGAGGATGTGCGACTGCAAGTCGCGCAGCATCATCACCTGACGCAGTGTGTTGCCGCCGCTCATCGGGATCACCGTAGCCCCAAAGCGTTCTCCGCCGTAGTGCAGTCCCAACCCGCCGGTAAAGAGCCCGTACCCATAGGCACATTGCAAGACGTCCCCCGGCCGCCCACCTGCCAGTGCAATAGCCCTGGCGCAGCATTCCGCCCAATCGCTGATATCGTCATGGGTATAGGCGGCCACGGTGAGCTTGCCGCGCGTGCCGGATGACGCCTGGATACGGGCAACCTGCTCGCGCGGGACGGCGAGCAGACCAAACGGATAGTTGTCGCGCAGGTCCTGCTTGCGGGTAAACGGGAGCAGCGGAAGATCGTCGAGCGACTGCACGCTAGCCGGGGTCACGCCATGCGCATCCATCCGCTGGCGATAGAAGGGCACATGCTCGTAGACCCGCCGGACGAGCGCAGCCAGGCGCTGGGATTGCAACGCCCGCAGTTCCTCGCGCGGCATCGTTTCAGCCGCTACGTTCCAGATAAACCCTGCCTCCACGGCCGGCCTCCACCTCGATCCTCAACGCTGGACAATTCGTGGGCAGGATACCCGTCGCCTCCACC
>QEUZ01000372.1 GCA_003577355.1 Chloroflexota bacterium
GCGATCCTTCGACTTCGCTCAGGATGACCCGAGGGTGGCTGGCTCGCGGGTGGTGTTCCCGTGCCCCCAGCAACGCTGAGCGACTTTGACACAGCCCTGCCGCTACGCCACGGCTGTTGCAGCGTCGTGCAACGTCGTCACCCAGCCGTGTTGGAGAGTTGCCCAGCACCCCCAGAGTCATCCCCAGACACAATGCCTCTCTCTGACCTCTGATCGAGAGACGACGCGCCCTTGAACCTGACGTAACGTCAGGGCGTAGACTGGCGCTGGAGGGACGGCATGACGGAGCGACTTAGGGTTGGCGAAGTTGCACAGCGCAGCGGGGTATCGATTCGCACCCTGCACCACGACGACCGGCTGGGGTTGGTGCGCCCGCACGGCTACAGCGAAGGCGGCCATCGCCTCTACGCGCCGGAGGACATGTTGCGGTTGCAGCAAGTGCTGTTGCTGCGCTATCTCGGCTTCCCGCTGCGGCGCATCCGCGACCTTCTGGAGCAACCCAACCTGGACCTGGCCGCATCGCTGCGCGACCAGCAACGCTTGCTGGCCCAGCGCATCCGCGAACAGGAACGCATCGCCACCGCGTTGGAGGCGCTGCTCGCCGGTTGGGCCGGCACTGGGCATTGGCATTGGGACCGGCTGTTCGACGCCACCGGCGCTGTGCAGGCCAGCCTCAACGCGCAAGGACGCAGTATGAACGAGATGCACCCACGCTTCACTGAAGAGCAGCAGCGCGAGTTCGCCGCATTGGCCGGCGAGGTCGGCGAAGCGGAGCTGCGTGCCATCGAACGGGACTGGGCCGCGCTGATCGCCGACGTGCGCGCCAACCGCGAGCGCGACCCAAGCGACCCGCTGGCGCAGGAGCTCGCCGCCCGGTGGGATGCACTGCTGGAGCGGACCTTCCGCGGCCATAACCCGCTGATGGATGTCGTCGGCAGGCAATATGCCGCAGGCGCATTCGCTGGCAACCCCGACTTGCCACAGGCGGAGGATTTCGCCTTCATCGAAGCAGCGCGTAAGGCCGCTGCAGCCGGCTGATGGCGCGCAGATGCCGTTTACCCCGCTCTGTTGGATACACTCTCCGCTCGGCACGAACGCGTGCGGCCAACGCGCCACGGGAGACGGAGCAGGGACACGACGATGCTGGTGATGAAGTTCGGCGGGACATCGGTCGGCAGTGCGGCAGCGATTGCCCAAACTGTTGACATTCTGGCGACCTACAGCCGGCAGGAACAGGTCGTTGGGATCGTCTCGGCCATGAGCGGCGTGACCAATGCGTTGCTCGCAAAGGCGGAAGCAGCCGCGGCGGGCGACAGCGAAGGGGTCGATGCCGCGCGTGCCACCCTGCTGGCCCCGCACCGCACCGCCGCCGTGGAGCTCCTGCCAAATGGCGACCGCCGCCGCGAAACGGAAGCAACCCTCGGCGCATTGGCCGATGACGTGGCGCGCATGCTCTACAGCGTCTACGTGCTGCGCGAGCTCTCGCCGCGTGCGCGCGACCGCATCGTGTCGTTCGGCGAGCGCATGAGCAGCGTGCTGGTCGCCGCCGTGCTGAACGAGCGCGGCACACCAGCCCAAGCGGTGCCTGCCGACCGGCTGATCGTCACCGACAGCGTCTTCGACGGCGCATCACCCCTGCTGGAACAGACCCGCGCCCGCACCAACGCAACGCTGGAGCCAATCTTCGCCGCTGGGCTGCTGCCAGTCGTCACCGGCTTCTTCGGGGCGGATGAGCGCGGCATCACCACCACATTGGGGCGAGGCGGCTCCGATTACTCCGCGTCGATCCTCGGCAATGCACTCGACGCCCGTGAAATCTGGATCTGGACCGATGTCGATGGGGTCATGACTGCCGACCCGCGCATCGTGCCCGAGGCCTATACGCTACCGGCGGTGTCCTACGCCGAAGCAACTGAAATGGCCTACTTTGGGGCCAAGGTCATCCACCCCAAGACGATGCATCCGGCAATGGAGCGCAATATCCCCATCTGGATCAAGAACACGTTCAACCCCACAGCCCCCGGGACCTGCATCAGCACGGAGACGTCCAACGGCAGGGTCGCCAAAGCGATCGCCTCGATCTCCGGGCTGGCGGCGATCACCGTCGAAGGCAGGGGGCAGTTGGGTGTGTCCGACGTCACCGCGCGCATCTTCAGCGCCATTGGCCGCTCGGGGGTCAACGTCTTCATGATCTCGCAGGCTTCGTCGCAGCACTCGGTGACATTCGTCGTGCAAGACAGCCAGGCGGAGCTAGCGGCAGCCGCATTGCGCGCCGAGTTCGCGACCGACCTGGCGCGGGAGCTCGTGCTGTCAATCGAGACAAACCGCGACCTGGCGATCATCGCCGTCGTCGGCGAAGGGATGCGCGGCACTCCGGGGGTAGCGGGTCAGGTATTCGGCACAATGGGCAACGAGGGCATCAACATCATCGCGATTGCCCAGGGGTCGAGCGAGCTGAACATCTCATTCGTGATCAGCGGCGCGGATGTTCGCCGGGCTGTCGCTGCGCTCCACCGCGGCTTCGCCCTTGCGCGCTGAACCGCGGCGCGATGCCGAGAGCCGGCGTAACGGCTCGTCCTCAGGCTCGCGCGGCCCCAGGCGACGGGCCGGCTTGCGCCGCTGGACAGCCCCCGGCGCCGCGGCAGGAGGCGGCTGGGCTGGCTGCTGGGGCGTGGCCTCAGCGACGGGCGGGTCGTCGTTGCGCGCCATGTCAACCTCTGGCGCTGCCGGCGTCTCCGTCGCGGGTGGAACGATGAGCGGCAGCTCGTGGGTCTGCTCATACCCGAGAAACTGCGTATCGAGCGCCACCGTTGGCGTGATCGGCGCGGCGTCCGGTTGGGGGACAGTCTCTGCAACGACTGGCTCCGCCTCCGGCTCCAACTCCGGCGAAATCGCTTCGGTGGTCGGAGGACTGGCCGCAGGCTCGGATATACCCGGCAGCTCGTCGAGGGCCTGGGCGGGGGCTTCGGTCACTACAACAACGTCTGACTGAGCCGGTTCAGCGGTTGGGTGTGGAGTGGCGACAATGGGATGTTCGAGGGTTGCGCCAACCGGGTCATCAGCAGGCGCTGGAGCATTGCCCCAGGCGGTCGTCTGGGTAACGACCAGCGGTTCTGCCTCGCTGGCATCCGCAGGCGCCTTCTCCACTGCCAACTGCCAGACATCGGCGTCGTCCGCTGGACGTTGGGCACGCGGCGGTAGCATGATCCCCTTGCGGATCAGGACGTAGAACCAGATGCTACTCACCAGGATCGCCGTTGGAAGCACGATGAAGGCGAGGATGAACGCCAGATCGCCGTTTACCACTGGTCATCCCTTCTCACTCGGCTGCCGCGCGATCCCGACCGGCTGCCAGAGCGTGGACAGGAATTGTACGTACGAGCGTCGTCAGATGGTACCACCCAGCAGCCGACGGCGTCGGACCATGCTACACGTGGCGGCCCGCTGATGGATGCCTGGCTGACCCGCTGGCGAGGTACGGCGTGGCGCTGGTGGTCGCTGCTGGCCGGTGCGCTGCTCGCCGGTATCAGCGCTGCACTGGCCAGCGCACTGGCGATGCTGCTGGGCAGGGACATCGTTTCACTGGTGCTCCTGGTCCTCGGGCTGGAATCGATTGCAATCGCGCTGGTTGGTGCTGGCCTACTGGAGCGGCTCTCCGGCCGGATGATCAGCGGCGGGCTGGCCCGCACCCACCCAAGCGACACGGTGCAGAACGGCCCAGCGGCTGGCCGGATGACCGACGCCGACCGCGAACGACGCGACCGGCTAACCATTCGTTGCGCGCTGGTTGTCGCGCCAATCTTTGGCACATTTCTCGTGCTGCTGTTCGTCTCGTAGTGCGGCAAGGAGGCGGAAGATCGACGAGCTACCGTTCCTGATCCTGATCCTCGCGGTTGCGCTCATCCTGATGAAGGGTATCGACGCCATCCTGGCACGGCTCGGCATTCAGCCGGAAGACCCCGCCTCGGCCAAAGGCGGGGCCAGTGACATTGTGCGTGCGGTGCGCGGCTGGTTCGCCAAACGCCGCCCCTGACTGCCG
>QEUZ01000373.1 GCA_003577355.1 Chloroflexota bacterium
TCGTTGCCGGTGCGCTACATCCACTCGCCGCACTCGATGTTGCGATTGGACGACTTCGAACACACCGTGCAACTCGTCACGGCATTCGCGCGCGAGGCCCGCCGGGAGCTGCTCTAACCCTCGAGGGACCGCCCATACGTGCTGATCAGGCGCGCCAACGCTTGAGGACGGTCCTCCGGCACATAGTGGTTGGCATCGCCCAGACATGCGAAGCGGGCATTCGGCAACAGGTTTGCAATGCGCCGGCCTGTCCAAGTGCGAAAGACAGGGTCGCGCCCGCCCCAGATCACCAGCGCCGGGCGTCGGTACTCCATGAGTGCCTGACGCCAGCGCTGAAAGTCGGTCTCGACCAGCCGCTGCGAGCGGTACAACTGCAGCAGCGTGCGCGCAAACCCGTGATCGAATGGATACCAGTACACAGCCATCGTCGCGGCGTTGAGTCGTCCCTGCTCGCTGACGAAGGCCCGCATGGCCATTTTGAGCATGAACGGACGCGCCAGCTTCAGCGCCGCTTCACCAACCAGCGGCAGGCGCAACGCCATGAGCGGGTTGATACCCGTACCAGCCCAATCCTCCCGCCAGAAGCTCGTGTTCAGCAGCACCAGCCCGCGCACTCGCTGTGGCTCCCGCGCCAGCAGCTCTGCGGCGACTAGAGCGCCGTAGTCGTGTCCCACAATGAGGCAAGGGTCAACGCCAAGTTGGTCCAGAACGCGCCCCAGAAACACTGCCTGCCCGCGCGGAGTCACATCGGCCGTTTCAGGCGTATCTGCAAGGCCAAAGCCGAGCAAGTCTGGCGCCACTACCCGCCATCTGCCGGCCAAACCACGCGCGACATCACGCCAAAGGAAGGCCTGCGTCGGAATACCGTGCAGCAGCAGCACTGGCGCTCCCAGCCCCTCATCCAGGACATAGGTGCGCAGGCCAGCCACGTTCACGGGGACGAGGCGCCGCTTCCAAGCTGCGACCGGGTCGCGACGCGCGGCAACCGGCGCCCCGGTCATGCCTGAGGGGCGCCCTCGGCGCCTTCCGGTGGCGTCATGAAGCGGTTAACCAGACCGCCGACCAGGTCGACAGGCACCGGGAACAGGATTGTGGAGTTCTTCTCTACGGAGATTTCAGTCAGCGTTTGTAAATAGCGGAGCTGTAGCGCCGCCGGCTCGACGGCGATAACCCGGGCCGCCTCCAGCAGCTGTTGCGCCGCCTGGAATTCCCCTTCGGCGTGGATGATCTTGGCGCGCTTTTCCCGTTCTGCTTCCGCCTGACGCGCCATCGCGCGTTGCATCGACTGCGGCAGCTCGACATCCTTCAGCTCAACGATGCTGACCTTGACTCCCCACGGTTCTGTTTGCTCGTCGATGATCGTCTGCAACTGTTGGTTGATCTTCTCCCGTTCCGAGAGGAGCTCATCCAGCTCGCCCTGGCCGACAACCGAACGCATCGTCGTTTGGGCGATCTGGGACGTGGCGCGCACGTAGTCAGCAACCTCGACCATGGCCTTATTCGGGTCGAGCACCCGGAAGTAGGCGACCGCGTTCACGTTTACGGTGACGTTGTCTTTGGTGATGACTTCCTGCCGTGGGATGTCCATCGTAAGCGTGCGCAGGTCGACTTTCATCATACGCTCGATAAACGGGATCAACAGGATCAAGCCCGGGCCACGCGCGCCGACCAGGCGGCCCAGCCGGAACACGACGCCACGCTCGTACTCCTGGACGATCTTGATCGTCGCGCTTGCGATGACAACGATGAACACGACGACGATAGCCAGACCAATCAGCACACCGTTGCCCAATGGACGTTCCTCTCGTACTGCTCCAGCTGACGCTGCGCCAACTGCCGTCGCTTAGGCCGGTTGCGGCCACGTACTGGCCGGCGGCGCCTGCCCAGGTTCACCGACTGGCTCCACATCGAGCCGTATACCCCGTAGCGCCGTCACCCGCACCTGCTCTCCTTTCCGGACCGGGCCGGCCACCGAGGTCCCTTCCCACAGTTCACCCTGCAAGAAGACCATCCCGGTTGGGTCCAAGTCGGTGCGGGCCACGCCAATGACCCCGATGAGCCCCGTTGCGCCCGATGACACGGGTATCTTGCGTGAACGGGCTGCGGCGGCCACGATAGTCAGGAAGAAGAGTCCCAGGAGCAGCGCGACGGTGAAAATGACCCAGCGCGACAACTGCAGCACTTGGTCGTTGCGGGTGTTTGAGAGCATCAGCCCACCCAAGATGAACGCGATGACGCCGCCGATCGTCAGAATGCCGTGGCTCGGGACAAACACCTCGACAATCCAGAGCACAAAGGCAAACACCAGCAGCGCGAGGCCAGCCCAGTTGGTATCGAGTGTCCCAAGGGAATAGAAGCCCAGGAGCATGGCCAAGCCACCCGCTACGCCCGGCAGGATCAGGCCGGGGTTTGCCAGCTCGAAGACCAGCGCCAGCGTACCAAGGCTCAGCAAGATAAACGCAATGTTCGGGTTGCTGACAACTTGCAACACGCGCTCGAAGAAGCTCATGCCGGTGCGTTCTGTCACCGCGCCAGCTGTGTTCACCACCTGCAGGTTCCCCTGCACCAGGACTTCGCGACCGTTGCTCTGCTCCAAGAGGTCGGCCATGTTCGTCGCGATGAAGTCAACGACTCCCAGGCGCACCGCTTCGCTGGCAGTCACGTTGGCCGCATCGCGCACCGCCGACTCTGCCCAATCCGCGTTGCGTCCACGCAGCTCTGCAAGCGCCCGCACCTGCGCCACGGCATCGTTGATGACCTTGCGTTCGCTGGCGGTGAGCTCGGTGTCTTCTGCCTGACCGAGCTGGATCGGCGTTGCTGAACCGATGTTGCTCGTCGGCGCCATGGCAGCGACGTGCGCCGCATAGGTGATGTACATCCCTGCTGACGCCGCGCGCGCTCCATCCGGAGCGACGTACACAATGACAGGGATCGGCGAGGCGAGGATGTCGCGGATGATGGCGTCCATCGCTGATGACAGCCCACCCGGCGTATCGAGCTGAATCACGACAGCGCTATGGCCGCGGTCGATCGCCCGCTCGATCCCGCGGTCGACGTAGGTAGCGGTTACCGGGGTGATTGCATCGTCAATGACCAAGAGGGTAACGTGGGGTCCGCCATGGTCGGCCAACGCGGTGGGACTGACGCCGACGACAAGTCCGAGGACGGCACAGACAAGGGCAATCCACCTGAGGCTGCCGCGACGTGCAGGAGCAGAGCGTGCATTCCGTGGTTGGGGGCGTAACTCGGCTACCATGCGTTGGCCTTCCTGTCCCCTACCCTGCCCAAGTATACCGAGCATCTGCGGGTAGAATCGTGGTGCACCGGCAGATTGTCTGCCGGTTGGGTGGAGGCGGGAACGCACGGCAATGCACGCTGATCCGGACGCGGTACTGCACTATCGCGAGGCGGAAACGTACGTCAACGGGTTGATTTTCGGGCCACCGTCCCCGCCGCCGGGTACGCCACCGGAAGAGATCCGCGCCCGCGCCGTCGCCCGGTTGGAGCGACTGCGCGAGTTTCTGGCGTTCTGCGGCAATCCCCAACGCCGGTACCGGAGCATCCATGTCGGGGGCACGTCCGGCAAGGGTTCGACGACTGCGCTGCTCGGCAGGCTCTTGCAGGCAGCGGGCTACCGAACTGGTGTCCACACCTCGCCATACCTGCAAGTGGCGACCGAGAAACTGGCCATCAACGGCGAAATCGTCGCCGCTTCACGCTATCTCCAGCTTGTCGATGGCATGCGCAGCAAGGTCGAGCGCTGGGTAGCGGCAGGGCACGAACGGCCGAACTACGGCGAGTTCTGGGTCGCGATGACCTTCCAATACTTCGCCGAAGAGCAGGTTGATGTCGCAGTCATCGAGGTCGGAGCCGGTGGCCGGTTCGACGTCACCAATGTCATCGAACCGGACGTGGCCGTCATCACCAGCATCGGATACGACCACATGGTCACCCTCGGCAACACCTTGCCGGAAATTGCCTGGCATAAGGCCGGCATTATCAAGCCGGGCAGCGTTGCAGCAACCACCGTCGA
>QEUZ01000374.1 GCA_003577355.1 Chloroflexota bacterium
CCTGCCCGCTATGGGGGGCATTTCGCGCCGTTCATCGTTGCCAAGCAGGCTGCCCAGTCCGTGGCGCAAGCGCGGCGCGGGTGAATGCGACGCTTGCGCTAGTACTTTGGCACGAAACGCACGCATTTCTGGTGAACATGCGTAGCAGACCTCGCCAGCCGCGGCTACAATCGCACGTGTGTACGTTCACACAACACGCGACGGCCGATACAGGAGGTACCAGAAGATGCAAGGGCTGGACGACCAATTGCGCGACTTGCAGCAATCCAATGGTCTGGCGATGGCCGCGGTCGTCGGAACCGATGGGTTGGTTATCGACGCCTCGGCAGAGCCCGGCATCGACGCTGAGTCGATCTGTTCGGTAGCTGCCAACGGTATGCTGATGATGGATGCACTCAGCCAGGAGCTGAACTCGCAGCCTGCCAAGATCATGACGCTCGAGTATGAAGCGCAAACGATCCTCATGGCGCCGCTTGACGAAGATACGTTGCTGGTACTACTCGCCGGCGCCGGGACCAACCTCGGCCGGTTGCGCATCCTGATGCGGCGGTCGATCACGGAACTGTCGAAGGGCTTGGCGGCAATTTAGTCTTGTCAGGGGGGCCAGGGGTGGGCTCGGAGTTACCGACGCGGCTTGATTACCGCAGCGCCGGCGTTGACCTTGTAGCCGGCGAGGCGGTTGTCGATGCAATTGGGGCAGCGGTTCGGGCAACCCATGGGCCGGAGGTATTGCGTGGTCTCGGCCACTTTGGAGGCTTCTACCGGATCGGGCCGACTCCGAGCGGCGCAACACTTGTTGCCAGCACCGACAGCGTTGGGACGAAGCTGAAGGTTGCTATCCTCGCCGGGCGGCACGAGGGGATCGGTCGCGACCTGGTGCACCATTGCATCAACGATATCGTTGCGTGCGGCGCTCGCCCGCTATTCTTCCTCGACTACTACGCCACCGGGAAGCTGCACCCGGAGCATGCGGCTCTGGTCATTGGCAGCATCGCAGCAGCATGCCGAGAGCACGGCATCGCCCTGATCGGGGGTGAAACCGCAGAGCTGCCAGGCATTTACGCCGGGGACGATTACGATATTGTCGGGTTCATCGTCGGGCTTGTTGATGCCGATCACATCATTGATGGGTCGGCAGTCTCTGCTGGTGACCTCGTACTCGGTCTCCCGAGCTCCGGTTTTCACACTAATGGGTACTCCCTTGTGCGGGCTGCTCTCGGGCTAAATACATCTGAGAGCACGGCGCGGGCAATTCTCCACTCGACGCTGCCAGGCGGCGACGCGCGCACGTTAGCCGACCTGCTGCTCGAGCCGCACCGCTGTTACGGAACCGAAGTTAGCGCGCTGGTATCAGCGGGGATTGTGCACGGTATGGCGCATATCACTGGCGGTGGGCTGCCAGGAAATGTGAGCCGGGTGGTTCCTGAGGGTCTCCAGGCGGCGCTTGACCCATCAACCTGGGAGACGCCTGCAGTCATGGAGTACGTGATCCGGCACGCTGGAATCGACCGAGCGGAGGCGTACCGGGCATTTAACATGGGCATTGGCTTTGTTGTCATTGTAGCTCCGGCTGATGCTGACCAGGTACAACGCCTCGTGCCAGAAGCGCGCGTCATCGGACGGATCGCCGTGAGCACAGACGCTGAACGAGTTCGTATCGCAGGCGTGGCATGACCGAACTGCGAGTCGTGAGGACGTAATGCGTGTTTGACCATCTCGACCCAGATCTCACGAGTATGGTCGTCGGAGCCGAAGAGTCCGAGGCGATCAGCGCGTGCCTCGATCGCCTGATGGTCGATACCGGCGCGAGCTACATCATGCTCCTGGATCGAGCGGGGCAAGTGCTTTCCTGGAAAGGGGATGCACCCCGTCCCGAGATGACGCATTTGGGAGCGTTGCTGGCAGGCTCGTACGCGTCGTCACGTGAAATGGCGCGGTTGCTCAAGGAAGACAACTTTCGGGTGCTGGTCCAGGAAGGCGCGCGCGAGCGTGTGTTCACTGAAACAGTCGAAGACCGTTGGTTGCTCGTGGTGGTGTTCGACCATCAGGCTCACCTTGGGCTGGTGAAGGTGCTTGCCAAGCGGGCGACACAGTCGCTATCGGGGGTCTTACACGTCGTCATCGAGCGCAACCACGACCGTCGTTCGCGTATCACCGGAGAACTGCGGAGGGCAGCTGTAGACACGATTGACTTGATATTCAGCCAGGATGACCGCGCGACTGAGTCGCGATCGACGGATAAGAAGCAATGGCCCTGATCAACGTCGCCGCGAAGGAGATTCACGGCAAGATTGTGTATTACGGTCCGGGTCTCTGCGGGAAGACGACGAACCTGCAGGTCATCCACGGGCGGATCCCGCAGAATGGTCGTAGCGACCTGCTCTCGATCGCGACCGAGACGGAACGCACGCTGTTTTTCGACTTTCTACCACTCGACCTCGGCAAGGTGCATGGGTTCACGATCCGCTTTCATCTTTATACCGTCCCAGGCCAGATCCTGTATGAGCGCACGCGAGTGGCTGTGCTCAACGGTGCAGACGGCGTCGTGTTTGTCGCTGACGCGCAGCGTGACCGTTTGGCGGATAATTTGCAGAGCCTGCGCGAACTGGCGCACAACCTCACGAACCAGGGCAAGCGGCTCACCGAATTCCCCATGGTGATGCAGTACAACAAGATGGATCTGCCCACAGCGTTGCCGACTCCGGTGCTCGACCGCTATCTCAACACGATCAAAGTGCCCCGTTTTGAAGCGGTGGCAGTACAAGGTCGTGGCGTGTTCGAAACCCTGCGGGCGATTTCGAAACTCGTTGTCAACAAACTGTAAGTCACGTTCCTGCCTGGGTCGTTCGCTACACTTGGCGGCTGAGGTCAAACGGCGCGACGATGGAGCTGGCGTGGCCTGTGAACCGCCGACACAAGTAGCTGAGATGATCGAGCAGCTCGCGGAGACGTATGCGCAAGAGCTCCCGCTCCCCGATGCCGAACACGCGCGCCGTTGCGCCAGCTTTGCCGCGCATCTCTTTGACGTGCTGGCAGACCGGCTCGAACTGCGCCCTTCCGATCGGCTGTTGACGATCGCAGCCGCGTTGTGGCACGACGTGGGCTATGCACGTGCCGCACGCGACCACATGCGCAAATCGTTCGATATGCTCGTGGGCTGCAATTTTGCCGAGTTCGACGCGGAAGAACGGGTCATCATTGCCTGTGCTGCACGCTACCACCGGCGGCTCCTTCCAAACATCGAGCATGCAGGCTTCGGGACACTCTCCAGCAGTAATCAGCGGCGGGTCCGGCGTATCTCGGCAATCGTGCGGCTGGCAGTCGCCCTGGATGCGGGGCACCTGGGCGCGGTGACGAAGATCGAGGTTGATCCCGCCGTGACTCCGGTTGTCGTGCGCGTATTCGCGACAGGAAGCGCCGAAGTTGAACGCGACAGGTTGAGTGAGAATGCTGCGGCGTTTGAACGATTGACGTATATCCCGCTTCGTGTCGAGGTCGAGCGATATCGGATGACATCGAGTCAACCGTGAAATGAGGAAGGGTCGTCGTGCGGACTGCACTATTCAGTGTGTGGGACAAAACCGGAGTAGCCGAGTTCGCGCTGGAGCTTCAGCAACTCGGGTTTCGGCTGATCTCGACAGGTGGGACCGCTGCAGCATTGCGCGAGCATGGGCTTTCTGTGCTGGATGTCGCGGACGTGACCGGCTTTCCGGAGATCCTGGATGGGAGAGTGAAGACCCTTCATCCTGCCATCCACGGGGGGCTGCTGGCACGTCGCGACAAGCCGGAGCACCTGGCCACGCTGCACGCACACGGCATCGAAACGATCGACGTGCTGGTCGGCAATCTCTATCCGTTCGAACGGACGGTCGCTGATCTCAACGTGCCGGACGACGTTGCCATTGAGAACATTGACATTGGTGGCCCGGCCATGTTGCGCGCTGCGGCCAAGAACTATGCAGGCGTCATCGTCGTTGTGGACCCGGCCGACTACTCCGACGTCATCGCTGCCCTG
>QEUZ01000007.1 GCA_003577355.1 Chloroflexota bacterium
GATGACAGGAGCGGCCTACCGCTCAGACACCGGAGGGAGCGCCGATCGTATGCCGATCAGCAAGGAGCGGTTCGCCACAGGATTGACCGCACAGGAGTTTCTCGACTCCATCGAACTGAACAAGGAAAAGTTCCTCGAGAATATCGAGGCGAACTCGTTTAGCGACGAAGACCTGGCCTTCTTCAACGCGCACCCCGTGTCGATCGCAGCGCTGGCCGAGGACTGGTGCACCGATGTCGTGCACTTCCTGCCGGTCGTCATCAAACTGGCCGAACAGTGCCCGGCGGTTACCCTGCGGATCTTCAAGCGCGACGAGAATCTTGACATTATGGACCAGTATCTCAACCGTGGCGAGTTCCGCTCGATCCCTACCTTTATTGTGTACGACCCTGACTGGAACGAGCTCGGCTATTACAGCGAGCGACCCGCCGCTGCAACCGCAATGATGGCGGCCGAATCCACCCGTTTTGCCCGTGAGAACGCCCACCTCGAAGGGGTCAACCGCACCTACGACAACATGCCGGACGAAACGCGCCAGGCGGTACGCGCCAACTCCGCGCGCTTCCGCTGGGCGAACATGCTCGAGTGGAACCGCATCTTCATCGACGAACTGAAGGCCATTGTCGCCGGTGGGGTCGCTGTCGCCGACTAACCACCACCGCTGCATCGCCCGCCACCGCCGGCACGGGACCTCCCGCAGCCGGCGGTATCGTTATCTGCGCCCACCCGATGTGTCAGGCGAGCCGCGCCTCGGAGAGGGCCAACAGGGCTGGCAGTTGCACATCCAGCATGCGGAACGACTCACCGGCATCCGGGCTATGGGCCAGCGAGCCGTTCTGAAAGCCCACGACGAGCGTGCCGGGTTGGGCGAACGGCACGAGCAGAGCATAGGGCATGTAGGGCAGGGGCTGGGGCAGCCCGCCGCTTAGCGCCTGCCACGGACCGCCACCCCGCGAGCGGTAGAGCAACGCCTGGGAGTCCCCGGTGTTGCGGTGCGCCTCACGCGCTCCGAATGTCGCCGAGACATACCATAGGTCCGGGTCGGCGGGGTCAACGGCCAATGCCCAAGCGTAGCGACGGTCCTTGCCCGCATCGGCCGGTTGCCACGTGTCACCAGCATCGAGCGAGATCGCCACACCCCCACCGGCCGCCTCATAGACGCGGTTGGGATCGACCGGGTGGGTCGCCACCGTGTGCGCATCCCACTGCGACCCCGGTTTGCGGTCCTCCCAGGTCGCGCCGCCATCGCGCGAGCGCATCACTCCCCCCAGCTCGATCCCGACGAACAACAGGTCGCGGTCGTGGGCGTGGGGAGCGATCCAGCGCACGTGATGGGTCCAGGGGCGAGGTGGGAACGACCACGTTGGAGCGCTGGGGAGCTCCGGCAAACGCGGGGAGTCGCTCCAGCTACGTCCATCGTCATCGCTGCGGTAGAGCCGGCTCGGCTCCGTCCCAGCGAAGACGACCGAGCGCCCCGCGACGACATCAACTGGCGATACCGCTATCGACAGCACCCGCTTGTGCGGAATGTTCGCGGTGACATCTTCCCACGTCGCGCCGCCATCGAGCGACCGCCAGACGCCGTGGTCGAAGGTGCCAACGTACACCCGCTGGGGGTCACGCGGGTCCACAGCAACGCACTGGGCGCCGCTCCCCTCCAACCCTGGGGTCAGTTCAAATCGCTGGCCATCGGCGCTATCAATGCGAATAACCGCATCGCCAGTGGCTGCAAAAAGCCGAATAGGCTGCATGGCACATCTCCGTTCGTCACGCACTTGCGGATCAATCGGCCGGGAACCGCGCTGGGGCGGTCAACACCGGGAGACCAACCCAGAGACCTCACCTGCGGCAGTTGCGTCGCGCCCGCCTGGCCTCGCGCGCGCATCCAATCCGCATTCCAGCGCAAAACCAGCCTGGGTCGATAATTTCGTCGACTGCTCGGTTCGCGCCACCGCGAACGGCGCTCCAGCTTCGTCCCCAGTCGCACAGGCTCGTGTGGGTTGGCATCACCTGGCAATCGGCAACCTCGCGGGATGTTCGAACCTCACCGAGCCTGCTGGCAATGCCAGTATGGCCACGAACCGCCAATGCCGAGGTGACAACTGCATGCGTCCCGCACTGATCGAGCACTGGGCGTTGCTCTCGTGCGATCAGGTGTCGCGCATAACGCGGTAAACGGTTTCGCCGGCCCCTGCAGCAACGATCTGGCTCGCGAGGCGTAGGAACTGGACCCGGCGGCTCAGGCACCCTGCCAGATTACTACAGCGACCCGCTCACGAACGACCCTTCCGAGCTCATGCGGCAGCGAGTTCGCCCAACCATCATACTCTGCGGCAACAGAGTCCCAACAATCCAGCGCTTCTACCGGAGCAAGGGCAATGTCCTGCATCAGATACTGGTTGAAGCGCCGCCCTCTGGTGAACACCGGCAGCTGACCTTGACGATGCGTGGAGCGCGACAATGTTCGATCGATAGAAGCGTCATGACCTCGTGGCGCCGCTTCGGCGACATCTCCTTCAGGGGGCGGACGCCGACACACACGCGACAGTGATGTGTGTTTGCCACGTCAGCCATCTGCGATGCGTGCAGCATGGGCGTGCTCCGGCGCTGCACGCACCCAAGCCGATCACCCCGTCGCGATCCGGCCGGCAAGGTGCTCGGCGATCGTCACCGCAGGCAGGCAGGTGTTGGCGCGCATGATCTTCGGGAAGATCGACGCATCGCAGACGTAGAGGTTATCCAACCCATGGACCCGTGCACCGGCGTCGACCACCGCGCCGGAATCGCTGCTTGGCCCCATACGGCAGGAGCAGGCGGGGTGGTAATAGATACCGACCGTTGAACGGGCATACGCGGCCAGGTCGGCCCGGTCGACCGCGCCGGGGCCTGGCCCGAAGATTTCGGCAATCGGCGCCTGGTCAACGATCTCGTTCACAATCTCCAGACCATCGACCAGCACCTCCAGGTCATGCCCCTCCGGGTCGGCGAGGAACCCGTGGTCGAGGAGCGGATGGTCGTGCGGGCGGGTCGACGCCAGGCGCACCGAGCCAGCGCCCCACGGCTCGACGTTGGCGATGGCGATGCGGTAGCTCCACTCCCCAGTCGCCCGCGACTGCGCAGTGATCGCGTACAGGTGCAGGTCGAACGCTTCGGTACAGCGCCGGCTGCGCACCTTTGCCAGGGTCTGCTCGTCTGGCGCCCAATGTTCGGCAGCGAAGGCGTCCATTTCTGCCGCCATGGCTGGGGAGGGGTCCATCTGGATGTCGATCCCCGGGTGGTCGGTGAGGTTGCTCCCGACGCCGGGCAGCTCGTGCACCACCGGCACGCCGACTGCGCGCAAATGCTCGCCCGGCCCGATGCCTGAGCGCAGCAAGATGGCCGGCGACTCATAGGCGCCTGCCGCCAGGACAATCCGCCCGGCATGCACCCGCTGCACCCGGCCATCCAGCACGACATCGACAGCAACCGCGCGCCCACCGCTGAGGATGACCTTATCAACCAGCGCATCGCCGACAACCGTCAGGTTCGGACGCGACCGCACCGGGTCAAGGTACGCCAACGCAGTGTTCCAGCGCATGCGCTGGAAGATGTTGGCCGGCGAGGCATCGACCCCCTGGTCCTCGTCGGGGTCGTTCATGTCGTGGGAACGCGGGATACCCCAGGCGGTGGCCGCCGCCACGAAGCGTCGCTGCCAGGGGGTGATCTCGTCATCGCCGGGGATCCGCACCCGCAGCGCCTGCTTCGCCCGCTCAACCGCCGGAGCGACTGCATCCCATTCCCAGCCTGGGTTACCGAGTCGCGCCCAGCCGTCGTAATCGGCCCGGTGACCGATCAGGGCGACACAGCCATTATGGGCAGAGCAGCCACCGATGACCTTTGCCCGGTCGAAGCCGGTCAACGCGGTATGGCTGGGGTGTGCCAGCCCAGCGTAGGCCCACTGGTGCGAGCGGCAGATCGTCGTCGCGTCCAGCACATCGCGCGGCCAGTTCCCTTCGCCAAGGGAGCCGTAGTCCGGCCCGGCCTCCAGCACTACCACCCGCAGGTCGGTGTCGCGGGCGATGATCCCAGCCAGCGCCGCGCCCGACGTGCCCCCACCCACCACCAGAATGTCAATATCGCCAGGGATCACCGCGCTCATGCCGCCACCTTTGCATATCCCACGTCGTCACGACAGGAGTGTACGAGACGCGCGGCTAGAGCAACCCGGAGCCAAACGGGATGTAGCGACGCGGATCGAACGGCGCTTCAGCACTCGCCATGAACTGTTCGACATAGACGATCCTGAACCCGACTTCCAACAACGCGGCGAGCGCTGGGTGCGGACCCGGCAGCGCCACCCGCAACAGGCGTGCCTCGGGTTGACTGCTCGCCCAGCGCACCGCCGCCAGAGTACACGCGACAGATGCCGCCTGGGTCACTGCCCCCAGTGGTCCGAGGGCGAACGCATCCGGCGCAGCCAGGACAACGTCGCTCGCTGTGTGGACAACACCGTAGCCAAGCGCCGCGTCGTCCTGCACGAACAGGAGCGGTTGGGCCGGGAATAAGGTGCCGAGCGCTGCCAGGTCCTGCGGGCGGCCCTGCCCGGAGGCAGCACGGTCCCAAGCGGGGAAGCGCGCGCCGGCGACATCGGCAGGTTCGACACGTATGTCGCTCTCCAGCGGGGCAAGCGTTGTGAGGTCGCCAAGCAGATGATAGAGCGGCCAACGTGGCCGCATCCCGGCGCGGATGTAGAGGGATTGAGCGCGAGGATCGTTCGATGCGCCGGTGCAGTACACCCCCGAGCTGGGCGGCAGCAGCGCCCGCAACAGCGCGCGCCCAACCCCGGCCGACTGGCGCTCGGCGCGCACAAACATGAGCGCCAGGTTGTGCAGGTCGCCACGCGAGGCGACGACCGCGAAGCCGATGACCTCGCCGGCATCCACGGCCACCCGCACGTCGGCAGTTGCCATCAGATGCCGGAACATGGCCGGCGGCTGCGCGGGGTACGGCAGCGACTCGGCGCTTTCGTCCACCTCTGAGCGGTACCAGATATCGACGATCTCCGGCAGGTCTGCAGCGTCTGCCCGACGAATCTCCCACGACTTCTCGCGCATCGTGCACCTCACGTCGTCTCAGCGCGGCGGCCGTCCGACAGCGCCGATATGCCGACAATGATATGGTCACCGACCGTTGCCTTGCTGGCACGTGTGTTGCACAGTGTCGCTTGGTGCTCTTGTGTGGTCAGGTCGGTGTGAAGGGATACGGTTCGACGATGGCAAGCGCGACGCGACCGATGCAGATCGGCGTGTTTCTGCCCAACGGCGGGGCGAACATGATGGGCGGCAAAACCTCCCGCTGGCGGGATATCCTGGCCTTGGCCCAGCAGGTGGAGCAGGCCGGCTTCGACTTCGTCGCCGTGCTCGACCACTTCGACGACTACCGCGAGGGTTGGTCGACCCTCGCCGCCCTTGCTGCGACGACATCGACGATTACCCTGCTCTCCTATGTCACCTGCACCACCTATCGCAACCCGGCGCTCGTGGCGAAAATCGCCGACACAGTCGATGAAATCAGCGATGGCCGCCTGATCCTCGGCCTGGGCGCCGGAGATTCTCCCAGCGAGCACCACGCCTACGGCTACCCGACCGATCGCCTGGTCAGCCGCTTCGAGGAGGCGCTCGGCATCATCCGCACCTTGTTACGCGAGGGCCACGCCGACTACCGCGGGGAGTTCTACTCGGTCAACAACTGCGAGCTGCACCGGAAAGGGCCGCGCCCCGCCGGGCCGCCGATCCTGATCGGCAACCTCGGCGGCAAGCGCATGCAGCGTCTGACGGCGCAACACGCCGATATCTGGGCCTGCTCGCTGCCGCTGACCAACAACACCCTTGCCGGCGTTGATGGCCCGCTGGCCGACATGCGCGCCGCCTGCGAACGGCATGGGCGCGACTTCGCCGACCTCGGCAAAATGGTCGAGCTGGTTGTCCAATACCCTGGCGGTCGCGCCCACGAGTGGGCCGGCAGCGAATCATGGAGCCACGGCGCACTGCCGTTGATCGAGGGCGCCCCCAACCAGGTCGCCGAGACGCTCCTGGCATTCCATGCGAAGGGGTTCGATTACGCCAACATCTGGGTTGAGCCGTGCGACGCCAGCGGTTTCGAGCAGCTCGCGCGGGCGCTGGAAGCGTTCGACCGCCTCAGCGCCGCGCACATGGGGTGATCCGCTACGCTGCCACGCGGGTGGGCACGCGCCTGACCGGCGCACTCACGCACGGCAAAAACGCAAGGTACTCCAGCCGGTTCAGCAACGTGGCGACACTGAACGCGACGAACCCATCCACCCGCTGGCCATTGCGGTAGAGCACGGTGTAAGGCAGCCCGGCAGCTTCCGCCAGCCAATCGTTCTCGGCGACGAAGCGTTCGCTCCCCGGTGCGTCCAGCACCAGCACGCCGACCGCCAACCCCGGCAGGTCGCCGAGCACCTGGGCGATCTCCACCCCAGCGAGGTAGTCGACACACCACGGGCTCGCGCTGCCGACAACGATCAGCGCGGCATGCTCCGCACCGAGAAACCGCTCGACGCTGTCATCGTCAACCCTGCGCAGGCCGTGTTCGAGCGTGCATTCCTGCAACGGCGCCATTGCCGTCTCCCTTCTACAACGTAGCGCGGCTTGGCAACGACGCCATCTCTCGCACGCTACCTCGGGCAGGGTAGGCGCTCGTACTGAGCGGAGAATCCGCACATGGTTGGGGAATTAGCCTGTACCGCCGGACAGCCTCATGCCTGGGACCCAACAACGCAACGGACAGCGACAACCACGCTCTCCCTTGGGCACCCGGGCTTCAGCGGATATGCGGCATCACCTGCTCGGCGACGAGCTGCAGCGTCTCGTGGTCGGCCCCATCGAGCGCCTGGTAGATGAAATACTGCATCCCAGCATCAGCACGCGCCTGGAAGTACTCGCAAATCTGCTCCGGCGTGCCGACGACCGCCCCGCGAGATTGCGGCGAGGGGTTGTCGCCAAAATAGTGCCGGAACTTGGCCCGCACCTCCGCCTCCGTCGGCGCCACCATGAGCCACCAGACGAAATGGGTCTTCAAGATCTCGTCGTAGGGCCGGCCGACCGCCTCACAGTGCCGTTCCAGCACACCCAGGCGCTCGGTGATCTTCTCCACCCCCAGGCGTGGGTCGCGGGCGAACGGGTCCTGCGGCTCCGACAGGTCACCGAAGTTGCTGGCGTCGCCATATTGCGCCACCTGGCGCAACGTGACCTTCTCGCCGCCCCCAGCGATCATGATCGGCACGAACGGGCGTTGGACTGGCGGCGGCTGGATGCGGACGTTCTCGATGCTGTAGTGCTCGCCGGCGTAGGTCAACTCCTGCTCCCCCAGCACCCCGCGAATGATCTCAACCGCTTCCACCAGCCCGGCTTGGCGCGCCCCGACACTCTCGTAGGGCAGCCCCAGGGCATGGAACTCCGGCACGTGCCAGCCGATACCGATACCGAGCATCAGCCGGCCATTGCTCAAGTGGTCGACATCGGTGACCAGGCGGGCGACATGCGTGGGGTGGCGGTAGGGGACACAGAAGACAATCGACCCCAGCGTGACATTGCGGGTTGCAACCGCCATGGCCGCCAAGCCGGTCCACGGGTCGGGGCTAAACGATGGGTGGTCGTGCAGGAACAAGCCGTCGTAGCCGAGTGCATCGACCACCTTCCCCGCTTCCAGCAGCACCTCCATCGCGTTGTCGTGTAACACGACGTTCGTCTGGGAGGTGCGCTCGCGCATCGCACCGATCTGCACGCCGAAACGCACACCGTTGTCCGCCTTCGCCACCCAGGGATGCCGCGCCATGCCGTGCTCCTCCGCTCCTGCCACCCATCATCAGGTTGCAGCAGGGTAGGCGCAACCTGGGCGGGCGTCAACCGCCTGCGTTCGGGCTACGCAGGGTGTGGCTGTTCGGCGGCAGCATCATGTTGTCGAACACCTGGGTCAGCGCCGGGCCGGAGAAGAACGCCACCGCCCGCAACGGCTCGCTGCCGGCGTTCGCCAGGTCGTGACGCGCGAGCGCCGGAAGCACGAACATGTCTCCCGCCGCAACCGGCCAGACCCCTTCTTCCGTACGCAACTCCCCGTACCCTGAGATGATGACTTGTGTCTCCTCGATACTATCCGTGTGCCAACCCAGGTGGCCACCCGGCTCGATCCAGAACGGCACAGTGATCGAGCCGTCCGAACCCGAGCCACCGTAGGTCGCAAACGTGCCATGCCAGTCGATCGTCGGGTCATCTGCTGCGGTGATGTGCGCGTAATGCAGCCCCTGCGGGTGTATCGGCGCCATCTGGAGTGTCCTTTCATGCAACGCGGTTGGCGTGCATGCTCTGCACATTGACGCAGCGGCCCATCCCCCAGGAGTCATACTCCCGGCCGGTACACCGCATGGCCGCTCACGAGGGGAACGCATGACAACGACAAAGATCAACGGGGCGCTGCTCTACCATGACACGGTCGGCTCCGGGCCGCCGCTTGTGCTGCTGCACGGTGGGCTGGAGTCCAGCCGCACCTGGCGCGAGATTGTGCCGCTCCTGAGCGACGCCTGGCAGGTCACCGTCATCGACGTGCGTGGGCATGGCCGCTCGACCAACCCGGCCGCCTCGCTCACATACCCAGAGATCGCCGATGACATCGCCGCGCTGCTGCAGGCGCTTGGCATCCGCCGCCCAGCCATCGCCGGTTGGAGTGACGGCGGACAGCATGTGCTGCAGATCGGCGCGCGCCACCCCATGCTGGCGCGCCTGCTCATTGCCGGAGCGGCCGATTTCGACAGGAGCCCGGCCACAAAGGACTGGGTGCGCGCGTTCTTCGGGATCGACGAGCACGGTCGCGCCAGCCTGGCCACCGTCGAGCAGCAGCTCGGTAGCGGCTACAGCCACTTCCGCGCGATGCACGACGGCGGCGACGAACAGTGGGCCAGCCTCGTCCAGAGCACGGCGCGCCTCTGGCTGGACTACACTGGCCTGACCAGCGAGGACTACCAGCGCATCCCCTGCCCAACCCTGGTGATGTGCGGCGACCGCGACGACGACGTCCCGGTAGAGGATGCCGTCGGTCTCTATCGCTCGCTGCGGCAGGGCGAGCTAGCGCTCTGCCCTGGCGCCGACCACTTCATCCCCTGGCGACGCACCGCCTGGTTCGTGGCAACCCTGCGCGAGTTCCTGTTACGCCACGCCGCAGGATGAGCAGCTACCGGATCACCGAACGCGGCGTTGCGACAATGCGCGTGACCTTCGTCTTCTCACGGTCGAGCATGTCCGGGATGCGCGGGGCGATGTTGTTGACCCACTCATCGCTCTGGTACACGGCGGCATACAACCGTTCGCGCTCGGCCTCGCTTTCAAAGCGTCGCATCCAGACGTAGACGCTGTCGTCCTCCTCACCGACCCAGCTGCCGATGATGACCATGCCCGCCTTTGTCTGCAGCGGGATGATCTCCTCCTCCATGCACTTCACCCACTCGGCCTGCTTGCCGGGGCGGATGTGGTACTGGCGCAACTCGAAGAACATGTCCCCTCTCTCGCGTTCGCAACTCACGTTGGCAGTTTCGTGCCGCGCGCATCATACGGGCAAACTCCCGCGCTGTAGCCTCACCCCACCGCGCCGATCCGTAGCAATGCATCCGCCACGAACGCAGCATGGCGCGCGCGCAGGTTCGCTTCCTCCTCCGCCGCCAACCCCCAACCGCCGATCTTGCCGCACACACGCAGCGCGGCTGCCAGGTCCCAGTAGGCCAGGTCGTGCAGGTCGAGCGTGGAATGCGCCGTATACTCGCTCGTCACCAGTTCAAGCCCTGCCGCGCCGAATGCGACCAGGAACTCGAAGCGCGCGTTGGCAAGGTCGGCGAGCGGGTCGCCGGTGTGGGCATCCTCCCAGTCGATCACGCCAGCCAGCTGCCCATCCGCCCACAGCAGGTTGCCCGGCCAAAAATCGCCATGCAGCAAGCAGCGACGGTTACGCTCCGGCGCGAGGTGATAAGCCGCCAACGCTGCCCGGATACGCGGCTCGTCCATTGTGTCGTCCAACACCGCTGGAGCAGGGCCGTACCCATGATCTTTGCGCGGCAGAAAGCCCAGCTCGGCGTTGGCCGGAACCTGATGGATCAGCAGCAACTGGCCGATCGCTTGCCGCACGTACGCACCGAGGTCGTCCGGGGCGAACTCCGTCTCCCCAGCAATGAACTCGATCACCAGCACCGGGTTCGCAAAAAACCGGCAGGATTCATCCAGGAACACCGGTTTCGGGCACGCGACGCCGTGCGCATGTGCGATTTCCAACAGCCGGAACTCGTCGCGGGCAATGTGCGGGTTCCCGGCGCGGTCGATCTCGCCATGTTCCCGCACAACGTAGCGTTGTACCGTCCCATCGGCGTGCCTCACCTCCAGCGCGGTGATGCGTGCGGACACACCGCCGGTCAGCGCCCATGCATTCTGCAGCTCCGCCTGCGGGTCCCACGCCTGCAGCAGCCCGGCGAACGCTGCTCCATCAATACCAGCCTCCACGACGACGCCTGCTCTCCCGTCAGATCCATCATCCCAACGCCAGAAAGTCTCCCATGCCGCCGTAGCCGATGCGAACGCATGGCACAATGCGCGCCAGGGCAATAGACGAGCGCGCAAGGGACGGTCAAGATGTATCTGCCGCACCACTTTGCAGAGACCAACCCCCAGGTGCTGCGGGAAGCGATCGCCGCCCGCCCATTGGGCGCGCTCGTCACACTCAGCCCGGATGGCCTCACCGCCGACCATATCCCGTTCCTGCTGGAGCCGCGCGGCGAGCTCGGCGTGCTGATCGGCCACGTTGCCCGCAACAACCCGGTCTGGCGGAACGGCGCTGGCGTTGACGACGCGCTCGTCATCTTCCAGGGGCCGAGCAGCTATATCTCGCCCAATTGGTATCCCAGCAAACACGCCACCCACCAGGCAGTACCGACCTACAACTACATCGTCGTCCACGCCCACGGCCCGCTGCTCGTCCACGACGACGAACGCTGGGTGCGCGGGGTCGTCGGCAAGCTCACCAAGCAGTTCGAGGCCAGCCAACCGACCCCCTGGAGAATGGGCCAGGCCCCGCCCGACTACATGCGCGCGATGCTCGCCAATATCGTCGGCATCGAGATCCCCCTCAAGCGCCTGACCGGCAAGTGGAAGGTCAACCAGAACCGTACCCCGGAAGACCGCTCCGGCGTTGTCGACGCACTGGAAGCCAGCCCCACCCCGGAGCACGTCGCCATGGCCGCGCTCGTGCGCCGGACGTTGGAGACCGCTCGTCCCGAGCAGTAGGCCAGCGCAGTTACCACTCCGACATAGCCAGCAACGGCGGGCGGAAGACATGACCCGGCATCGGCTGCATCTCGCCATCGCAACCGCGCTCGAACGCTTGCGCGTCGTGGAAACGGTTGAGGAGCGTGGTTACCAGCGCTGTCGCTCACTGGCAGTCGGCCGATTGCAGCAAGAAGACTCATCAGTTCCAGTGATATTGAGACCGCGGATCGTCCACTGCTTGCTCTGACGGGGGTTGGATACAGGAAACCGCCGGACTTCCCTCAGCACCGGAACTCATACATTGCCAACGCCAGCGACCAGCAATGGCTTTGGCTCCCCAGATCGCTGGTGATCCTCGACCGTTCGCCGGCACGTCTGCGTGCTTCACCGCAGCCAACCACCGGGAATGTCACTTTCCCCAGATAAGCGCGACCATGCGCCGGCTGGTCATGCAACGGCTTGGGGTACGCATCGCTTGCGCGCTGGACCGCCGCGTCGCGCAGCTTGGCCGGGCTGTCATTGCGCTAGGGCGCGCAGTTACTGTTCCAACCACCGTTCACTGTCGAGTCGACCCAGCAGGGTGACAGGGAACGGCCGGTCGAACAAACGCTCTACCGCACGCCGACCGAGCGATAGGTCAGCGAGACGCTGGCGCCGGTGTGGATGCGCTGGATCGTTTCGCCGATCAGCGGGGCGACCGAGAGCACGGTGAGCTTGTCGATGCGCTTGTGTGGCGGGATGTTGATCGAGTTGGTGGTCACGATCTCGCGCAATGGCGATGCCTGCAGGCGCTCGATGGCTGGGCCGCTGAACACGGCGTGGGTGCAGCAGGCGTAGACCTCGGTCGCGCCGTTGTCGATACACACCTGGGCCGCCTGGGTGATCGATCCGGCGGTGTCGATTTCATCGTCGACGAGGATCGCCGCGCGCCCCTCCACGGTGCCGATCAGGTTCAGCACTTCGCTGTGGTCGTTGTTGCCGCCTCGGCGCTTCTCGATCACCGCCAGGCTTGCGTCGATCTCCGCTGCGAAGTTGCGCGCGCGCTTGGTGTTGCCGAGGTCGGGGGATACGACGACCGGGTTCAGCATCCGTTTTTCACGAAAGTAGCCGGAGAGGATGTGCATGGCGGTGAGCTCGTCCACCGGGATGTTGAAGAACCCTTGAATCTGCCCGGCGTGCAGGTCGAGGGTCAGCACGCGGTTGGCCCCGGCAACGGTAATCATGTCGGCCAGCAGGCGCGCGGTGATTGGCACACGCGGCTGGTCTTTCTTGTCGGTGCGGCCGTAGGCGTAGTAGGGGATGACGGCGGTGATGCGCCCGGCGCTGGCGCGCTTCAGCGCGTCGATGATGATCAGCAGCTCCATGATCGAGTCGGACACTGGCGATGCGAACGACTGCACGACGAACACGTCGTTCTCGCGCACGCTCTCGCCGAGGCGCACGAAGATGTTCTCGTTGGAGAACTTGAAGACATCGCAGCGCCCAGCGGGGATATCGATGTACTCGCAGATCTCGCGGGTCAGGTCCGGGTTGGCGTTGCCGCCGAAAATGGTGAGCTGGTCATACAGTCCGGCCATCGGACGTGCCTACCCCTTCCCGCGCCAGGCGTTCCAGCGCATCGCGTGCTGCTTCCTGCTGCGCGGCGCGCTTGTTCGCGCCAGCGCCAATACCGAGGACGCGGCCATGCACGACCGCCTCGACCACGAAATTCCGCTCATGGGCTGGGCCGGTCGCCTGCACCGTGCGGTAGCTCGGCGTGGAACGCAGCCGTTCCTGGATCAGCTCCTGCAAGCGGCCCTTGTAGTTCGTCTGCTGGCTGATGCCGATAATCCGCTCGGCATCGGCCACCAGCAGCCCGCGCAGGAAGCGCCTGGCAGCGCGCATCCCTTGGTCCAGATAGATCGCGCCCAGCACCGCTTCAAACACGCCAGCCAGGATACGCGGCCGCAGTTCGCCATCCGGCCCAAGCTCACCGCGAGCATGGTAGATCAGCTCATCCAGCCCAAAGCCGCGCGCCCACTCCGCCAACGTCTCCGTGCGCACCAGCGAGGCGCGGAACGCAGTGAGGCGCCCTTCCGGCTCGCGTGGATAGCGCCGGTAGAGATACTCCGCCACAATAAACCCCAGCAGCGCATCCCCCAGGAACTCCAACCGCTCGTTGCTCTCGATAATCGTGCGCTGCATGTCGGCGCCCCGCTCGTTGAGGTGCGAGCGGTGGACGAGGGCCAGGTGGAGCAACGCCGGCCGCCGGAATGTCACCCCCAGCGCCGTCATTGCTCGGGTCAGCCGCTCAGCATCCAGCGCGGCAGCGAGGTCCGGCGGGTCGTCTGCCTGGTCGGCGGACACACCCGCAGCCTCCAGCGCCGCCACTGCCAGCGCTTCGTCGGTGTTCATCCCTGCTGGCCGAGCACGTCGGCGAGGTCGACCTTCGCCTCGCGGGCGACGCGGGTGAGTGCGTCCCAATCGACCGAGATGGTGTAGATGTAACGGTAGCGCTCGGTTTCGCGTGTGGTTGAGGAAGCCAGGTCGGCCCGCACGAGAAACTGGATCAACGCATCCGCCTGGCGGTTGTCCACGTCCTTGCGGTCGTCCAGTGAAATGGCGTTGCCACCTGCTCGTCGGGCTGCACCCGCCCGCAGCAGGCCATCGCGGAAGGCGTCGGAGAGCTCTTCGGCACGCTGCTCCTCTTCACGCAGGGCGCGACGCTGGTCGGCCTCGATCTCGGCGCCGCGGTCGACTGCAGTCGCGTCCGCCTCGATATCAACCGCTTCCTGCCGCGCGATGAGGTTGCGAACGATGTAGCGCAGCAGCTTCCGCGATTCGTCGGCCACGCTTTCCTCCTCGATCGCTCACGCGACCTCCCGTGCCGCGTTGTCACTACGCATTGCGATTATAAGGAACCCCGTCAGGTGCGCCAATTCGCGTGGTAGGATCGAGCGTCAAGCGACACGCGGCCGGCGCGTGTGCGCGCTAACCCGCTGGTCAGGAAAGAACGTCGATGCGCAGGCGCGTTGTTGTTACCGGAGTTGGAGCCATCACCCCGCTCGCTGAAACCGCCGAGGGCACCTGGCAGCGCCTGCTCGCCGGTGAATCCGGCGCGGGGCCGATCGAACGTTGGGACCCGGCCGATTGGCCGGTGCGCATCGCCGCCGAGGTTAAGTCCGACCCGGCCCTGCCCTGGCTGGATGCCAAAGAGGCACGCAACGTCGCCCGCTTCGCCCGCTTCGCCATCGTCGCGGCTGCCCAGGCAATCGACGACGCTGGCCTGGGTGAAGGTGCGTACGACTCGGCCCGCTCCGGCGTCATGATCGGCACCGGCGCGGGCGGCATGGACCTCATCGCAGAGATGACCCGCACGCTGGATGCGCGTGGCTACCGCCGCGTTTCGCCCCACTTTATGACAACGTTCCCGCATAACATGGGCTCCTACCACGTCGCACAGGCCTTCCGCCTCTATGGCCCGAACGCCACCGTTAGCACTGCCTGCGCAACTGGCGCGCAAGCCATTGGCGACGCTGCCGAGGAGATCCGCCGTGGCAACGCCGACCTCATGGTCGCCGGTGGCGCGGAACACGCCGTCCACCCGTTGTTCGTCGCTTCGTTCATCGTCCAAAAGGCCACCAGCACCCGCAACGACGACCCGGCACGCGCCAGCCGACCGTTCGACGCCGCGCGCGACGGCTTCGTGATCGGCGAAGGTGCCGGTGTCGTGGTGCTGGAAGAACTGGAACACGCCCGCGCGCGGGGAGCGCGCATTTATGCCGAACTGCTCGGCTACGCGACATCGAACGATGGCTTCCACCCCATCGCGCCCGAGCCGGAAGGCCGTGGGGCGGCCCAGGCGATCACCAACGCGCTGGCCGACGCCGGCCTGGGCCCGGAACATATCGACTATGTCAACGCCCATGCCGCATCCACCCCGCTGGGCGACGCCGCTGAGACCGCTGCACTGAAGCTAGCCCTGGGAGAAGAGCACGCCCGCCGCGTCGCGATCAGCTCCAGCAAGTCGATGCTCGGCCACGGCATGGGGTCGGCCGGCAGTGTCGAGACCATCGCCACCATCCTGAGCATCCGTGACGCAATCGTGCACCCAACGATTAACCAGGAGACGTCAGACCCGGCGTGCGACCTGGACTACGTCCCAAATGAAGCCCGCCCGTTACAGGTGCGGGCCGCGCTGAAGAACTCCTTTGGCCTGGGCGGGCAGAACGCCTGCTTGGTGCTTGGCAAGTGGGAAGGATCATAACGGCATGACGATCACCACCGGCCCGCTGGCTGGCCGGATGGCCCGCCGCGCGGCGCAGATTCGCCCGACCGTGGCAAACGTCTTCGAGATGAAGGCCGATCAGTTCCTCCAGATCAGCGATATGGCCGGCAAACAGGTCGCCGACATGATCGCCTTCAACGCCCACGACTACGACGAGTTCCTCTCGCCCGCCCACACCCGCGCAGGCAACAACTCGATCATGCTGCAGAAAGAGCACGGCCTCTACACCAACCGCCGCAACCGCATGTTCACGATCATCGAAGATACCGTCGGCCGCCACGACATCCTCTTCCCGTCCTGCGACCGCCGGCGCTACCTTGACGACTACGGTCTGGAAGACCACCCGAACTGCCGCGACAACTTCCTGAAGGCGCTCGCCGACAAGGGCATTGATATCCCCTACGACCGCCTGCCCGACCCGATCAACTGGTTCATGCATGTCGCGATCAAAGCCCGGGGCGAACTGGAAATCCGCGAGCCTCTCTCCGGCCGCAACGACAATGTGCTGCTCAAGGCCGAAATGGATGCCCTTGTCTGCATCTCCGCCTGCCCCCAGGACCAGAACGCCTGCAACGGCTTCAAACCGAGCGACATCCTGATCCGGGTATATGCGTAGAAAACCTCACTCCCCCAGCTCACGCGGCGCGCTGTCCTGTGGTGCGTAGCCCAGGTCGCGGCGAGCCTTGCCCAAGTCATAGAACAGGCGCGGGTTGTTCGAGACGCCGTAGTAGATGCCGAACGGGACATCGGCAGATTGCAGCGAGCGGTCGACCAGGTGGGCGCAGTCATCGTGTGAGAGCCAGATGGCCCGCAGACGGCGGCGCACGGCGCGCTCGCTCAACACCGGCTGCGTTTCCCCGCTGACATCCTGGGTGAGCGGGTCCGCGTTTCCGGCGTCGTCCAGCACCCAGCCGATGCGGATGACGTGCACGTGGAGACCGTGCAGGTCGACGTAGTGCCGCCCGAGGGCCTCGCCGGCCGCCTTCGAGAAGCCGTAGGGGCTATCAGGGCGGATCTCAGCGTTATGGTCAATCGTGCGTGTGTCGTCCAATGCGTAGACGCTGGGGCCGCACTCGATTTCCCACCCGGAGACGACATGGTTGGTGCTGGCGAACATCACCAGCCGCACCCCAGCACGCTTGGCCGCTTCGTAGACGTTGCGCGTGCCGGTGATATTGTGCTCGACCATATCGGCAAAGCTGCCGGCGACGTGCGGGTTCGCCGCAAGATGCACCACCGCGTCGATGCCCTCGAACGCTGGCTGGATCGCCGCAAGGTCGCGGATATCGGCGTTGAGGCAGGGAAACGCTGCCGGCCGCTGGTCGATGCCGCTCAGTTCGTAACGATCGCCCAGCCGATGACCCAAGACCGTGCCGATGCGTCCCGCTGCTCCGGTGATCAGAACTCGTTGTTTCACGTGGTTGCCCTTTGCCTGCCATGCTGCCCGAACCCGTCGAATGCGCGATGATAACGCGCTGACGGCAGGGGCGCCTGCGGGGCTGGCGACCCAGGGATGAACTGGCTGGCAACAGATGGATGCGGACCTCACGCGTTCGACTGCACCCGCGCTGGAGCACGAACGCCTGCGCAGACGACAAGCGGCGATCCGCAGGATCGAACGCTGGTTCGTCCAGCGTGGCGTGCCACACTTCACCCGCGATTACAGCGCCACCGAGGATGTGTTTACCCGTGCATCGGGCTTCCTCTGGTTCTGGTTCGTGCTTGCGCTCATCGATGTCGGCCCATCGGACACCATCGGGCGGGAAGTGCTGAAGGCGCTCGTCGGGGTCGGCGCACCCTTGCTGGGTTGGATGGCCTGGAACCGGCTCCGCGGCCGGCAGGCGCTCGCGCTGCCGGAGCGGGTCGGGCCGCTGCAACTGGCCGGGTTTGTGTTGATACCGGCACTCGTGCCGCTGCTGAACGGCTCAGGGGTTGACGATGCCTTGCTCACGCTGCTGATCCAGGTGGGCGTGCTGGCCCTCACCTGGCTCGTGGCCAGCTGGGCGCTCATCTCGCTGGTTGTCTGGGCAATCGGGCGCATGTTCCGGCAGTTCAGCACGGTGGTCGACCTGTTCGCGCGCGCGCTGCCGCTGCTGCTGGTCGCCGTCATCTTCTCATTCATGTCGTCGGAAGTCTGGCAGGCGATCGCCGCCGCATCCGCCCCGCGCTACTTCGCGACACTGGGGCTGCTCTACGGGGTGGCGGTTGCCTTCCTGTTCAGCCGCGTGCGAGCGGAAATCGCCCACGTCAGCACGCCATTGAGCCGCGAGCAGATCATCGCCACCTTGCCGGCCGCCGGGCTGGCCGATGTCTGCACCCTGCTCGAGGGGTTGCCCTGGCGCGAACATCCGCTGGGGCGCCGCGAATGGACGAACCTCGGCCTGATCATCATTTTCCGGCAGATGATCCAGGTCTGGCTGGTGAGCATCGTGGTCGGCGCGTTCCTGCTCCTGCTGGGGTTGACCCTGCTCAGCAGTGCGTCGATCGAGCTTTGGGCGGGCGCTCCGCCTGAGAACCTCCTGCGCTCCCTCGGGCTGGACCAGGTGTTTCTCAGCCGGGAACTGGTCGAGGTCGCTGGCTTCGTCGCCGCGTTCAGTGGCCTGTACTTCGCCGTCTACCTGAAGATCGACCGGACGTACCGGGCGGAGTTCTACGAAGAGATCGTCGCCGAAGTGCAGCAGACGCTTGCAGTTCGCCAGGCCTACCGCACCCTGTTAGATGCGAGCAGTCAGATACCACGCACCGCGGGAAGCGCACCAGCATCACTCCCACAGGATTGAGCGACGCGTCATATCACCCCGTTCGCCGCGCACTCCACAACGTCGTCGAAGGCAACACGCAATTGGTGCCCTGGCCACCTTCCAGCCGGTGACGCGCGATGAGGTGGCAGGGGCATGAGGGCATCCTCAGCGCCGGCCGAGCTGCATCGCGATCCAGCCGCCAAGCGCCAGGACAATTGCACCGATGATGAGCGGCAGCAGCAGCTCTCCGGCGATCATGCTGGCGGTGACCGAGAGGAATAACCCGAGCACCGCCAGCGCCAGGACAATGCGGCCGCGCCGTTCCAGGGTCGTCATGTCGCTGGGCCGCATTGTCCCCTCCTGTTCCTGCATCGCCGTGTCCCTCGCGAGGTTACTTCACTGGCGCGGCGGGCGCACCACCCTGGCCCAGCTCCACCGTGCGCTGGTAGGCCGCCCAGACCGCGCGCGAGATCACGGTGCGCAGGCTTCCTTTTTCCATCTGGTAGATCGCCGCTGCCGAGGTCCCGCCCGGCGAGGTCACCATGTTGCGCAGCTCCGCCGGATGCTTGCCGGATTCCTCGGCGAACAGTACCGAGCCGAGCATCGTCTGGAGCACGAGCTCCTCGGCCATTCGCCGCGGGAAGCCCATGTGGACGCCAGCGTCGATCAGCGCCTCCATCACCAGGAAGATATAGGCGGGGCCGGTGCCGGAGAGTGCCGTCGCCATATCGACGGCGTCCTCGCTATCCACCCGCACCGCCTTGCCCATGGCGCTGAGCACCGCAGCGACCATGGCGCTGGCCTCGGCGTCAACCGCCGCCGTCTGCATCCAGACCGTCATGCCGTAGCCGATCTGGGCTGGGGTGTTCGGCATCGCCCGCACCAATGCGTCGTGTCCCAACGCGCTCCGCAAGCGGTCGATCGTCGCGCCGGCCAGGATCGAGAGGACGACCTGCCCCGCGCGCAGGCTGCCGCGCAGGTCAGCGCCAACACTGGCGAGCGACTGTGGCTTGATCGTCAGGGCGACGACATCAGCGCCGGAAACCGCCTCGCGGTTGCTCGCCAGCACGCGGATACCGTAGCGCCCTTCCAGTTCTGCCCGGCGCTCAGCGTACGGTTCGGCCCCAACGATCTGCTCCGGCGTTACCAGTTCGTTGCGCAAAAGGGTCGAAATAATCGCTTCGGCCATCACGCCACAGCCAATGAAGGCCACCCTACGCCCGGCCAGTGCGTTCCTCGCCTGGGTTGTCGATGTGGTTGCCGCTTCCATCTCTTGCTCTCCGTCTGTTCGTTCCGCGTCCAACGCGCGGGCGAATACGCCCGGCGACCCGTGGGGGAAACCGCACGAGTGGTCCCGCGGCCGCTCCTACCGGAGAGGGGTGCGATGTGCTGCGCTAGTCCCCGTCCCCGGTCGCGGCTCCAGCAGGTTCCGCGCTAGGGACCTCGATGGGGATGATCCCGAACAGGCGGGCGGCATTTCCGTAGAAGATGCGCTCGCGCTGCTCCTCCGACATGCGCAACATGTCGAACACTGTCTGCCAGTCGCGGATTTCGTCCGCAAAACGGGCGTTGTTGTCCGACCCATACAACAGCTTGAAGTGCGAGATCTCCGCCGGCACCAGGCGGCGCTCGATCACGTGCCGGCGCACCATTTCGCCGCCGGAGATATCGAAGAAGACGTTGCGCCGCCAGCGGGCAACGTGGGCCGCCAGGTCGTAATACCCGATGCCGAGGTGCGCGCCGATGATGCGCAGCTCAGGAAAGTTGAAGGCGATCGTATCGAGCATGATCGGTTCCATATGCGCTGAGGACACCCCTGCACGCCGGGAGCGTCCCTCCCAGGGGCGCACGCGTTCGATCAGCGCCGGGTCGAATGGGTCCTGGATACGATAATCGGCTCCGCCGCCAATCACGCCGGTATGGAACAGGCACGTGAACCCATGTTCTTCGGCGGCGTCGTAAATCGGGAAGTAGGTCGGGTCGTCGTAGCGTTTCAACGGCAGGATGATCTTGAGGCCGCGGTAGCCGCGCGCTGCCGCCTCGTGGACGGCCTCGGGCCCCTCGGCATCCAGGTCGATGCCATATAGCCCGAAGAACATCTCGGGATACTTGTCCATCGCGACCGTCACGCGCTTGTTGAAGTCGCCCCAGCGCGAGCCGAGCAGGCACATGTGCACCACACCCGCCGCCTGGGCAGTCTCGACTAGCTCTTCAACAACATCGGCCGCGTCGCGCTCTTCGTCCCAAGGGAAATGCACGTGTGTATCGAAGACCTTCACCGTCTATCCCACTCTTCTCTGCCCCAGACAATCCACGTCGCCGCGAGAGTGTACACCAGACCTAAGTCATCGCTCGATCGCGTGGCAGAATGGCCAGAACAGCACGGGGTTGCTCGGCCTGTTCTCGGGGGTCCCTCGTGGAAATCAGGTGTGAGACAAACCACCGCAGCCTCAACGGTGAGCGGACACTGACGATCCGTGTTCACACCGATGCACCGCGCAACCGCGCACGCCGCGTTGCCGAAGTCCACTGCAATATTCCGCGAGACGTCCACTGCCACAACGACAGTGTCGCCGCTGCCTTGATGACCCTGCTCGCCTAGCTCGGCGTGGCGACGTTCAACGAGCGCGATTGGCAAGAGATTGAGGCGGTGCGTACCAGTTTGTTCCCGATGCTGGTTACAGCAGGTCTCCCGCCGGACAGTTCCTGACTCGTGACGAATCGTGCTCAACCGCCGGTCGCCAGTGGTATTCGGTTACCGGCCGCCAGCCGAGCGCCGGGCGCCAGACCATGCGCTGCGACACCTGCAGTGTGTAGCACGGTCCAGCTGGGCGCTTGGCGTCGCCGGTAGCGACCTTCGCACGCACTACCGACGGAACCAGGGTACGGAACCGCATGCGAAGCGTCGCCGAACCAGTCGCCACCGTGGGCCTCCTCGCAGCTCTGGGGTACGAATCGATGCCTAGAGCATGCGGCTTGGCCCGGAGTAGCTCAGTCAAGCCAGTGATAGACACGCTGTACCGCGCGTTACAGCCCGGCGTAGCGTTCAGGCAAAGACCGGGGTGACATCCGGCCCGGAGAGGTGGCGCTCCCAGTAACGGTCGTGGATGCGACGAGTCAGCGGGCCGGGGACCCCGTCGCCGATGCGCCGCCCATCGACCAGCACGAGCGGCAGGATGCCGCCGGCTGTCGACGAGAGAAATGCTTCGTCCGCGGTGTACAGGTCGTAGGGGGTCAGGTCTCGCTCGTGCAGCGGCAGCCCGAACTCCTCAGCAATCTCAAAGACGGTCTGGCGTGTGATGCCCTGCAACACTCCTAGCGCTGGGGTATAGAGCGAGCCGGCCTGGATCAGGAAGACATTCGCGCCGCGGCTCTCGGTCAGGTATCCATGCTGGTCGAGCAGCACGACATCATCAACCCCCGCGCTGGTTGCCTCCAGGCCAGCCAAGTGCTGGTGGAACCGGTTGAAGTTCTTGATCTTGGGGTCGAGAGTCGAGACCGGCGTGTTGCGGATGGATGGCACGATCGCGCTCAGGCCACTGTCCACCTTCGCTTCGCCGCCGATCCAGATATATGGGATCGAGAAGACGATCAGCGTTGACGGCTGTGGGCCGGGTGGAGTGGTGTAGCGCAGGCCACGAGTGACGATCACCTGCACATAGGCATCACGGTGGCCCGCCCGGCGAGTCGTTTCGACCACGACATCGGCAAGCGCGGCTCCCCGCAGGGGAAGCGGGATCGCAGCAGCATGCGCGGAACGTTCGAACCGTTCCAGATGCTGGCGCAGCTTGAAGATGCCGCCCTTCCAGCAGGCCAGCGTGTCGAAGACTGACACCCCGCCCATGAAGCCAGAATCGAAGATCGACACCCGTGCTTCGGCGGTCGAGACAAATTCGCCGTTGATCCAGGCCACACCTGCCGGAACGGACACGCTCGACACCCCCCTACGCACTGCGGCGGAAGCCGCCATACACGGCATGGCCCGCCTGCGCCCAGAACACCCCAACCCCCTCGTACCCGGCGTCCTCGAGCCAGCGCACATGCTCGGCGAGGGTCGATGGCTTGTCGAAGTCCGGGTCAGGGTAGCGCCAAAGGTTCCAGTGGTCGGATTCGAAAAACTCCCAGGCGCGCAAGTTGCCAGTGAACGCCAAAGAACGCTCGCGCACCGCCGCATCCCAGCGGCCGGCCTGATAGGCACGCTCGCGCTCGCTGGCCGGCTCAACGACATCGGCGATCAGCAACGCGCCGCCCGGCTCCAGCAGGTCGTGCAACCGGCGGTAGAGCGCCTGCTTGCCGGGGCCGTCCAAGTGGTGGACGACCAGGCTGCTGTAGACACAGCGCGGCGCAGGGCCGGCGGCAAGGTCTCGGAGCCAGGCATCGTCCTCGAGCAGGAAATGGCGCAGCTCGACCCGCTCGCCATAAGGCGCGAGCAACCGAGCAGCCTCGCGGCGCATCTCCTCCGAGGGGTCGAGCGCCAGCACACGCGCCTGGGGGAACACCCGCAACACTGCGTCGCTGAGCCAGCCCGCTCCACAGCCCAGTTCGACCGCAAAGAAGTCCTCGTGGGACGAGGCCGGCAACAGTTCGAGGATCGCCCGCTCGATTTCCTCACGCCCCGGCGTCACGACTCGTCCAAGCTCAATGAAGAACCGCGAGTCCGTTTCCTGCCAGAGCAATCCACCGGTCGGTTGGCTCACGTCGTCCTGCACCCCGGCTCCTCTCAGGTGGTGAGCAACGCCCCGGTCGCCGGACGGTCATAGCGCGGCAGGACAAAGGCAATCGTCACCTGCGTCCCACGCACGCGGGTCAGCAGAAACCCCTGGTGGGCAGCGACGAGGTGGGCGACGACCGCCAGGCCAAGCCCCTGGCCACTCCGTTCCGGTGCGTTTGGTCGCGCTCCACGGCGGAACGGACGAAACCACTCCGCTGGGTCCTCGCTCGGCGGCTGGTCGACGGCGTTCTCAATCGCGCAGAGCACCCGCGTCCCCGAAGCCCGCAGCCGCACCCGCACGGTTGAACCGGCGGCGGCGTAGCGCACGGCGTTCTCCACCAGGTTCAGGATGACCTGGTCGAGCCGGATCGGATCTGCCCGCACATCCCACAACCCGCTGCCGAGCGGGTCAACCGCCAACGCGACGTGGTAGCCCTCGGCAATCGGGGCCAGCTCGCGGCAGGCGGTGTTGACATGCGAGAGGATATCGACCTGCTCCGGGCGGATTTCGAAGCCGCGTTCACGCGCGATCATCAATTGCACGTCGTCGATCAGGCGTTCCAACCTGCGACCAGCCAAGTAGGCGGAGGTCAGAAAATCACGCTGCACTGCGTTAATCGGGCCGATGCGTTCCCGCAGGATCACACTGAGAAAGCTCTGAATGGCGTGGATCGGTTCGCGCAGCTCGTGCGCCGCCATCGAGGCGAAGATTTCCCGCTCGCGCTCGCGGACAACGCCATCGCCCGTTGGCGCGGCCTGGGCCGGCGTATCCGACTCTGCTGCCGCGACCGGCGGCGAGGCCGTTGGCTCGTGAGTAATCAACGGCTGCATGGACGGCACACAGTTCGGCTATGCGTCGTGCCGGCCGCGTACCCTGTGGTTGTGAATGCGCCCACGTCCTCGCGTACTCCCCTCGCGCAACGGCCAGTCCCTGCTTAGCCGGTGCGGCCTTGGGTCGCTCGGCAGCGCAGCCGTCTTAGCCCCGGCCAACCAGGCCGAACGCAGTAGACCTGTCGCTTTGCGACCCCACCTTTCGGTGGGTGTGCCGTTTCATAGCGAACCGTTCCCCAGTGATGCAACCCCACTCGTACCATTGCTCGAACTGACCGGCGCATCCAGCGCAGCGTCGTCTGCCGCCAGCCCGAACTCATCGTCGGAGTCGACACGAAAGACATAACCAACCCCACGCACGGTGTGCAAATAGCGTGGGTGCGCCGGGTCAGGCTCGATCTTGCGCCGTACTCGCCGGATATACACATCGACCCGGTTGGTATCGCCAATGAACTCGTACCCCCAAACCCGCTCGATCAGCGTCTCCCGGCTGATAATGATGCGGTGGTTGCGCATCAGGCACTCCAGAATGCGCATTTCGGTTGGGGTTAGCAGCACTGGTTCCACCTCTGCGCTGCTGTAGGTCAGGTCGCCAATAGATAGCTCGGCATCGCCAACCCGCAGCACCGAACCAAGCGATTGCTGGTCGCTGCGATAAAAGCGGCGGATCACACTGCCGACGCGCGCCACCAGCTCCAACGGCTCGAACGGCTTGACGATGTAGTCGTCCGCGCCAATCCGAAACCCTTCCAGCTTGTCGGCGATGTCACGGCGGCCCGTGAGGAAGATGATCGGGCCATTGTAGCGGCGTGCGCGCAGTTCCTTACACAGGTCGAACCCGTGGATATCCGGCAAATTGACATCGAGGATCACCAGGTGCGTTTCGCGGCCGATCACCTCGGCGAAGACCTGGCTCCCTCGCGACACCGAGACAGTATCGTAGCCTTCGTCCTCCAGGACGAAACGCAACACCTTCGCCGTCACCGGGTCATCGTCAACAATGACGATGCGGTTGGTTGCCACTCAAACTCCTCGCCTGGCCTCGGCGGGTTCCCCGTGTCCCGCCCAGCCACACCAATGCCCAACGACCCTCCGCGACTACCAAGCGTGATCGATCGTGCACGGCGAGCGGCAGAATGCCGCAACATCTCTATCGCAACAGCGGTCACGGTGAGTAGGCATCATCCGGCCAGGTGGCCAACATGTACCGGCTGACAACATTCCGTCCGTTCTGTAATCTACCCATCTCACGTCAATTTTGTCAAAGTCAACACTGCGCACCCGCTCGACGCACCGACTCACGTGTTTTCCTGCTGCCTCACGCACCAGTTTCCTGAAGACGCAGTTCACACCGTCCGACATCTATTCTCACGAATTGCGGCGACCTGTATGGATCGTCACCACAGAGCGCGGCGCACCATCGCGAAAACGCGTCTCTGCACTCGCTAGAGTAACGCGCAAGACGCGGCGCGGATGCGCCCGCCTGGGTCCTAATTTGGCCCAGCATGGGTACCAGTTTTCCTGGGAGCAGCCGAAGGTGACCGGAAACGTCATCCGCGAAGCGCGGCCTGAACGCGAAAGCCCGCCGCCAGTAGCGGCAGTGGTTGAATCCGTAGATGGCGCCAGCGACATCCCGTGCCAGCTCGGCGCATTGTTGCATGCCAGTGGTTGGCTGGTGGAGGCAGTGCCTCAACACCGGGTAAGCGCGACCGAGCGCGAGCGCTGGGATGTCATTGTCATCCCCGCCAAACGCATTACCGAAGATACCCTGCTGCTGGTTGCGCGCGCCTCGCGCTTCCCCGCCACGCGCGTCGCGTTAGTCTCGCCGGACCGCGACCCGCACCGTATCGCCGATACGTTACGCTCCGGGGTGGATGACTACGTCGTCGTGCCGTATCAGCCGCAGGAATGCCTGGTACGGCTCGCTGCGCTTGCGAACCATGCCCGCGCCATCCGTGCCCGCCAGCGTGCCGGGGCGGCACAACCACCCACGCTGATCCCAGCCCACGTTCATCTCGACCACACCACTCGCAGTCTGCGCGATGGCAGCTCCCGTGTGGCGCTATCGACGCGTGAGTGGGCCGTGTTGACAGTGCTGCTGGAAGCCGAAGAGCACATGCTCAGTGCCCACGAGCTGGCTGAAACTGTCTGGGGCAACGCCAGCGAAGCCCCACGCGTCATCTCGACCATCAGCCGCCTGCGGCGCAAACTGGGCGCCTCCGGTGTTCGCGCGCTCGACATCGTTACGGTGCGTGGTCTGGGGTACGCTGCCCGGCTCAACTCGTGCTAGGACAA
>QEUZ01000375.1 GCA_003577355.1 Chloroflexota bacterium
TCAGCGGCAGTCGGCTCGCCCATGTCCCAACCAAGTGCGTACTCACGCACTGTCGCACCGCCGACGAACGACCCGATGTTGACCGACACCCCACGAGCTTGGATGTCTTCCAGCCAGGCGCGGAAACGGGTCCACGTCTTGGCGCGTTCAGCCCAGCCACCCGGGTCAGCAGCCAGCAACGACGAGCGGAAGGGGTCGCGAATGCGTCCCCCCACCGGCGCTGGCGTCCAGGCTTCGCCCATGATTTCAGTAGTGACCCCCTGGAACACCTTTGAAAGTGCTCGACCGTCGGTGAGAAACGGAAGAATCGAGTGGCTTTGGATATCAATGAACCCAGGGCAAACCACCAAGCCGGTTGCATCGACCACTTCACTCGCCAATGCCGTGTCGAGCAGGCCCTTTGGCGCTACCTCGGCAATGCGCCCATCAGAAACCGCGACATCCCCATAGAACCAGGGGTTCCCGGTACCGTCGATGACGCGACCACCGCGGATCAAGACATCCCAGCGTACCCTCGCCATCACCGTTACTCCTTCTTTGCTGCCTGGCGCCGGCCGCTTGGATGCTCCAACGCAGTTGCCAGCTCGTCGTCGGGCGCCGCCATCCATTCGCGCGCAAGTTGAAGGGCCGTCTCGCGGTCGCCGGGCGCTACGACTCCATCAATGACGAGTTCGCGCAAGCGACCCTTCAGTACCTTGATCCAGATGCCCGGAGGGAGGCCAAACTCCGCCATAAGCTCATCACCATCGAGAGGACTCTGTAACGCATCCAGAGCCGCCTCGGACTGCAGGCGCAAATAATGCTCACGCAGACCCGCGACCCGTGCGGCGGCGGCAGCCCGCCGATCCGCTCGCGCGCTCGTCACGTCTGCTGCTGCCAGGTCGAGCAAGTCGTCGAAGGCATCCCCAGCCTCCAGCGCGAGCCGGCGCACTGCAGAATCGGTCCAGGTCGCGTCGTACCCCGCTGGGCGGAGGTGCAGCAATACCAGCAGGCGCACGCGCTGTTCCAGCGCGCGCTCCTGTTTGAGACGGCGCATCACCTTGCGGGCAATATCCGCCCCAAGCAGCTCGTGCCCGAAGAAGTGCACATCGCCGCGCTCATCGACCGTGCGTGTCATCGGTTTGGCGGCATCATGCAACAGTGCGGCCCAGCGCACCGCCAAACGTGGGGGTGTGCGTTCCACAACCTGCAGGGTATGGTTCCAAATGTCTTTGTGCCGCACCGTTCCCCCGTCGCGATCGTCCTCGGCCAACGGCACGAGCTCGGGCAGCACGTGCACCAGAAGTCCACCTTCGAGCAGAATGACCAGCCCACGCGCCGGAAAAGGCGCAGTCAAGAGACGGTTCAGTTCCATCGCGATCCGCTCTCTGCTGATCCTGCCGAGTTCTGGTGCTGTGCGGCGCATTCCCTCCAGCGTCGGAGTGGCAATGTCGAAGCCGAGCTGCGCCGCGAACCGAGCTGCTCGCAGCACGCGGAGCGGATCTTCCAGGAACCGGGCATCTGGGTCACCGACGGCTGCGATCGTCCCGGCTTGCAGTGCTGCGATGCCGCCGAACGGATCAACAAGCTCGCCAGTGCGTGGGTCGAGCGCCATGGCATTGATCGTAAAGTCACGCCTGGAAAGGTCATCCTGCAGGTTGACTCCGTGCTGGACGACTGGGCGACGGTCGTCCGTGGGATATACCTCGCTCCTGTAGGTGGTGACTTCAACCACCTGGCGCTCATCATCTGCGCCGAAGATGAACCCGACTGTCCCGTAGGACTCGCCAATCGTAAACACGGCGTCCGGCCCGGCTTCGCTCCCGATCCTGCGCGTCTCTTCTGGAACTACTGACGTGGCGAAGTCCAGATCGACTTGGGGCGCACCGCGCAGCAGGTCACGCACCGTCCCACCGACGAGGTAGAGCTCCGCGCCGTTTCGATGAAAAGCGTCGCTCAGACGCGCGACGATATTCCGCGTGCGCTCAGGGAGTCGCAGCACAATTTCCCGTGGATCGACAATTGTCACTGTCATTCGCTCGACGCCTCCGCACGAAGTCTAGCCGACGAAGCGTGTCGACAGCGCCGCCATGCGACTTGACGCGCGGCATCCCGCTTGCTTGAATCGCATGAGACAACCGAATCGCTTCGAGGAGCGACGGGGGCTTGGGTGAGCCAGGCTGAGAGGGTGACCGATCCGTCACCGACCGTTGGACCTGACCTGGGTAATGCCAGCGTAGGAATGCCTGCCCACATGTACCGAGCGTGGGAACTGCATCAGGTTGATTCATTAAGACGAGCGGCAGCGGCGCGTGAGCCGCTGCGCACATCGCAGTCTGCCAACCTGCACCTCTAGCTGCGCGCACCCAGCCCAATGGCACGTTGTGAGAGCGCCTGGACAACGGGAGCGACCGCACATTGCAGGTACTTGGACGAGCAGCAACCACATCACCAATGCTCACGGTAACCGGCGTCAACCTGTCGTTCGGTAGCCTGCAGGTGCTCCGCAGCATCGACATTTCTGTTAACCCGGGTGAGTTTGTCGCACTCGTCGGGCCTTCTGGCTGCGGTAAGAGCAGCTTGCTCAACATTATCGCAGGACTCGAGCAGCCGGACTCCGGCACGATCCAACTGGACGGCGCCCCAGTGACGAAACGCTTGGGGTTGTTCGCCTACATGCCGCAGCACGACGCCCTCCTGCCGTGGCGAAGCGTGCTCGACAACGCGATCCTTGCTGCCGAAGTCGCGGGAGTCGACCGCAACAATGCGCGGCGGCGGGCCAGAGAGCTGCTGCCAGCATTCGGACTCGAAGGCTTCGCCGATGCCTACCCAGACACGTTGTCTGGCGGCATGCGCCAACGTGCCGCGTTCCTGCGTACCATCCTGTCCGATCGACCGATATTGTTGCTGGATGAACCGTTCGGGGCGCTAGATGCCCTTACGCGCCGTCTCATGCAGGAATGGCTGCTTGGCCTGACCGCCAGTTTGGGCAGGTCTGTGCTGATGGTCACGCACGACCTTGAAGAGGCGCTCATGCTTGCCGACCGGGTTGCCCTGATGACGGCCCGTCCCGGACGGATCAAATGGGTAGAGGATGTCACGCTTCCGCGCCCACGACACCCAGAGATGGCGCTCGACCCGGCATTCGTCGAGCAGAAAGCGCGTTTACTGGACGAGTTGCGCAGCGAGTTCGCGGGTATCACGACCCAGCAGCCAGCGGTGATCGGGGCCACCAGGTGAGCGCACCCGGCGACACTCCTGTGCGGCAGCGCGTCTTCGGCTCAGCCCGTGCGCACCGAGAGATCGGTTCCGGGCATCGTTTCCAGTGGGTCGCGCCAGTCGTGCTACTGGCGTTTGCTGTTGCACTGTGGGAGATGCTCGTTCGGGTACGTGACACTCCCCGCTGGTTTTTTCCACCACCTTCCGCCGTCGTGCACGAGGCGGTGACCTCCCGCTCGTTGCTCTGGTCGCACACCTGGACGACATTGCAAGAGATCATCGTCGGTTTCAGTATCGCAGTGCTGTTTGGGTGTGCCGTTGCGATCGCGATTGCATCGTCGGCGCTGGTGCGCCGGTCATTGTTACCGATCGTTATCGCAACCCAAGCAGTGCCGATTATCGCGCTCGCCCCGATCCTGTTGATCTGGTTCGGCTACGGCATGACCCCAAAGGTGATTGTCGTCGTGCTGACCTGCTTCTTCCCCATCGTTATCAACTTGGTCGATGGCCTGCGCGCGGTTGATGTTGATGCCGTGAACCTCCTACGCAGCATGGGTGCCCGGCGTGCACAGATCCTGCGGATCGTACGCGTTCCGTCTGCCGTGCCGTACCTCTTCTCCGGCTTGCGCATCGCTGCCTCAGTCTCGGTGATTGGCGCAATCGTAGGCGAATGGGTTGGCGCGTCGTCAGGACTCGGCTACCTGATGACCCGTTCTGCCGCGCAGTTTCAAACAGCGCGCCTCTTCGCGGCAGTAGC
>QEUZ01000376.1 GCA_003577355.1 Chloroflexota bacterium
GCGATCGAGAAGCGGATCGAGCGCGGGAAGACCGGCGAGAGGGTCAGCATCTCGACGACAGCGCGTGGCTGCACCGTGCTGCGGTAGAGCTTGTGGTAGGCCTCATAGGCCGAGAGCGAGCGCAGCACCGCCAGCCATTGATACTGCTCCTCAGGCCGGCTCGCGAGTGGCATGTCCGGGTCATCCGCTTCGATCGTCAGCAGGTGGTAACGAATGTCGAGAGATCGGGCCGTCTTCTCGGCGCGTTCCAGGAACTTGCCGGTCTGCAGGAAGTGCCAGCCTTCCTCGCGCGGCATCGTGCTGTCGGTAATGCCCTGGAACAGATGGCTGAACTCTTTCACCGAGCGGTAGAAACGGTAGGTGTGCTCGGCCCCGCGTAACGGCGACTGCGTCCCGGCTTGGCGGCGCAGCTCCAGGTAGAAGCGGTTGAGCGCCTCCCACATTTCGCTGGTGATGTGGTGGCGCATGGTGCGGGCGTTCTCTCTGGCGCGGCTGATGCAGGCAATAATCGAGTTCGGGTTGTCCGGCTCCAGCGTCAGGAAGTGGAGCACGCTCTGGTCATCGGCGACGGCATGGGTGGCGAAGAAACGGTCGGCGTCGCCAGCGATCGAGATCAGCGCGTCCCAATGGCGCTGGTCCGCTTCGCTGGAGATCGAGCCAAGCTCCAGGGTGTGATGGTAAGTCACGTCGGAGAGGCGCGCGGTATCTTCCGCCCGCTCGACGTAGCGGCCGATCCAGTACAGCGCCTCGGCAATGCGGCTCAGCATGTGCGGCGCCGTCCTACTGGAGCACCCATGTGTCTTTGCTCCCTCCACCCTGGCTGGAGTTCACGACCAGCGACCCACGTCGTAGGGCCACGCGGGTTAGCCCGCCAGGCAGCACATGAATGTCGTTCGGGCCGCTGAGGATGTAGGGCCGCAGGTCGACGTGCCGCCCCTCCAGCCGCCGCCCGAGGCTATCGACGACGAACGACGGGTGGCGCGAGAGCGGAACGACTGGCTGGGCGATGTAGTCGCGAGGGTTGGACTGCACCCGCTCGCGGAACTCAGCAATCTCCTGGTCGCTGGCAGTTGGCCCGATCAACATGCCGTAGCCGCCGCTTTCATTCGCAGCCTTGACGACCAGTTGGTCGAGATGCGCCAGGACGTATTCCAACTGCTCCGGGTAAGCAGGCAGGAAGGTTGGGACGTTGGCGAGGATCGGCTCCTCGTTGAGGTAGTAGCGGATGATCGCTGGCACGTAGTGGTAGATCACCTTGTCGTCGGCGACCCCGGTGCCAATGGCATTGATCAGCGCGACGTTGCCAGCCCGCACCGCGCCGACCAACCCGGCGACCCCAAGGGTGCTGTCCGGCCGGAAGACGAGCGGGTCGAGGAAATCGTCGTCCACCCGGCGGTAGATGACGTCGACCTGCTGGCGGCCACGGGTGGTACGCATGTAGACCCGGTTATCCAGCACGAGCAGGTCGCGCCCTTCAACCAGGTCGATGCCCATTTGCTGTGCCAGGAAGACGTGCTCGAAATAGGCCGAGTTGTAGATGCCTGGGGTGAGCAGGACAACGGTCGGGCCACCCGTTCCGAGCCGTGACGGCCGTGGTGAGAACGAGCGCAGGTTGGAGATCAGGTGGCTCGCGTAGTGCTCCACCGAACGCACGTGGCCTACCCCGAACCAGTCGGGAAAGAGCCGTCGCAACGTGCTGCGGTTGGCCAGCACGTAGGAGACTCCGCTCGGGCTGCGCAGGTTGTCCTCCAGCACCAGGTAGCGGCCTTCGCCGTCGCGCACGAGGTCGCTCCCGACGATATGGATGTACTGGTCGAACGGGACATCGATGCCGACGACTTCGCGGCGGAAGTGGCGCGCACGCACGACCAGGCGGCGCGGGACGACGCCGTCGTGCAGGATCTGCTGCTGGTGGTAGATGTCGTGGATGAACAGGTTGAGCGCGCGGATGCGCTGTTGCAGCCCAGTCTCGATCAGCGCCCATTCGTCCGGTGGGACCAGGCGAGGGATCAGGTCGAAGGGGAAGATCCGCTCGGTGCCCTGTTCCGCGTCGGCGTAGACGGTGAAGGTGATGCCCTGGTGCAGGAACGAGCGGTTGGCCAGCTCGCCCGCGCGGCGCAGCTCATCGGCGTCGAGCTGCTCAAGGCGCGCAAGCAAACCGGCGTAGTGCGGGCGCGGCGAGAGGCGCCCAGCAGCGTCGGTGGCGAACATCTCGTCGAAGAACCCATCCGTCTGGTAGTCGGCCACGAGCGGCCAATGCTCTGTGGTGTGCGACATCGGCTCGGACATGGGGGCTGTCGCCTTCTTTCGGGTAGGTCGGTGGCGGTAGATGGAGTGGCTATGGTAACGCCTGACGCTGCGCCGTAAGGATAACCTAGCGCAATTCTCCGGCGCATTTCTGGCGGGTTCGGTTGTGAACCGGAGGCACGGTCGAATAGGCGCAAGCGCCCTGCGCTGGTAGAGTGCGTGGTCAGCGGGCAACGGCGTGTTTGGCGACTGCTCGCTGGTACAATAGCCAATTCATGTGCGCCGGCCAGGGTAGGGGGCCGTGCCGAACTACAGTGGGAGGGTGTCGCGTGCTGTTCGTCGGCGATTCAAACCTCGATCTCGCCCACTCGCTGTTCGAATTGGGAGGCGTACAGTTCGGCTCGTTCTCGCTAGGCCCGACAGCGGGCACCTCGCCGGTCTACATCAACCCACGGGTGTTGATTAGTGAGCCAGCGATGCTGCGGCGGGTCGCCCGGCTCATCCACAACCAGATCCAGGCCGACCGCTCGCGCCGCAGACCACACCTTGCCTCGTTCGCGGCGGTCGCCGGCGTCCCGATGGGTGGTTTGCATATCGCTACTGCATACGCGCTGGAGAGCGACACCCCGCTGATCTACCTGCGCCCCGGCAGTGGGCCAGATGACCCCGGCGATATCGAAGGGCGTATCGTCATCGGCCAGTCGGCGTTGATCATCGACGACCTGATGACTGGCGGCTCGTCGATTGTTGCCACCGCCCGGCGTCTGGAAGAAGCCGGCATGACCGTGCGCGACGCGATTGTCCTGATCGACCGCGAACAGGGGGGCGAAGCTCGTCTCCACGAGCATGGCTACCGCGTGATGCCGATCCTGCGGTTGAAGACGATGCTGAACTACTACCATGCCGCCACGCTGATCGACGACGCGACGTTCAACACCTGCATGGAGTATCTGCACGATACCGACAATGCCGCCAGCTCACAGGCCTGATCCCGCTGCGGCACGCTCCAGTGCAGCGACGCGCGCGATGTAGCTGGGCAGGTCGATCTTCCGTCCGCTGCTGTTGAACGTCATCGCGCGAACCTTCCCAAACACCGCTCGTTCCGGCCAGGGGCGGTCGTGCAGCCCAAAGCACCAGGCGACGTTGGCGAACCCGTTGGGGGAGCGGCCGTCGAGTGCATAGCGGTCGTTCAGCTGCTGGGCGAAGGCACGTGCGCGGCGTGGGTCTGGCAGCCAGGCAAGGATCTGCTTGCCCCAGTACATCCGGGCGATGTTGTGGATGACCCCACAGGAGCGCAGCTCGCGCATCGCGGCATCGAAGTATGGGTCGCCTGTCTCGCCCGCTTCGATCTGCGCTTCGCTGACGACTACGCTGCGTTGGTCTCCGGCGTGCTCCAGCAGGGTCTGCTGTGCCCAGGACGGCAGGCCGCCGAAGTGCCCGTATCTCGGTTCGTACCAGGTGTAGTTGGCGGCAAGCTCTCGCCGCACGACCAGCTCATCGAGGAAGGCGGTCACGTCGGTGGCCGGGGCGTCGCTTGCCCGCACCCGGCGCACGATCTGGCGCGGGCTGATCTGCCCGAAGCGCAGATACGGCGACAACCGGGCCGATGCGTCCAGTGCAGGTTCACGGCGGGCAGCGGCGTATCCGCGCAGCCCGGTAGCGACGAACGCTTCCAGGCGTGCCAGCGCGGCCCGTTCCCCACTTG
>QEUZ01000377.1 GCA_003577355.1 Chloroflexota bacterium
TCCACCCAGCTCCATCCCGAACCTGGTCGTGCCCCATGGCAGCGCCGGAGAGTACTGCGCGGGCAACTGCGTGGGAGGCGAGGCCGCTGCGCGCACACCCGAACATATGGCAATGGCTCGTATCCTCAACCACCGCGGGGTGGAGCAGCGGCAGCTCGTTGGGCTCATAACCCAAAGGTCGCGGGTTCGAATCCCGCCCCCGCTACCACGCAACCCCTGGGCAGTCGCTCAGGGGTTTTTCGTCGCCAGGTGGTCGGTCCACTGAGAGGGGAATGGTTGGAGTGACCCCGAAAGGGATTCGAACGCTGAGCCTTGTAACATCCTAGTAATCCATCCACCGTCTACAGTCGGGTCGAGGTCGCTCGTTGCATCAGAGAAGCGCGCGTCAGACAAGGACGATCATTCCACTGGACACTCGTCACTGGTCACTGGTCACTTCGTCAGTGATCGAACAGGTCAAGTTGCCGTGTCATTGCGGACGAACGCAATGCGCGTATGTCGGTACGTGTCGTGATCGTCGGGAATACATGGTCGAACTCCGCATCATCGATGAAGACTGGTCGAAAGCGCTCAGCCATATCCCGTAATCGCCGCAGGAGATAGTTTCGATCCTCGTCGGCTTGGTATTCTGTTGCGCGGGCTAGCTTGCCGTCGGATCGTTGGTAGAGTCGCACCCGTTCGCCAACACGTTCCTCTCCGAGCGCTTCGGCTAGTCGCCGGTTTGCGTCGCTGGTAAACGTTTGGTCGGTAATCATTTCCGTGCGTGATATGTCGTCGATGCTCAGTGTGCCTGACAGGATCCTCTCTGCTGTGTCGAAGTAGAGATCGCGCACGCTTCCTACAAGTTCAGGCTGCAACAAGCGTGGCACCGCATCGTGGACGAACCTTCGCAGGTAGGCTTCCTCGCGCCTGCTGCGCAGACTGCTGCCCTTCAGTATCACCCGACCATCGTACCCGAGCAGCGCGTAGTTCTTGAGCTTCAGCGACAACATGCCGCGGTACCGTCCATCGTGGGCGAGGCGAAACCCCGGCCCGAGGGTTGCACTGATCGAATCAATCAGCGCTCGCTCTGCGGCTTCGTCATTGACGTTTGGCGGGGGTTGGAAGTAAACGCCGTCAGTATCTACCTCAATGGGCAGCGCGCCTTCGCGCTCCAGCTGATCGACGATCTGCTTCACGATGCGTTGGCCGTGGAGTGTTACAGCTTCGGCAGCACGATAATCGTTGAAATACCCGCGTCCGTATCCAAGATATCCGTAGAACGAGTTAATCAGGACTTTGAGGCTCGACTGGATCCCTCGCCAGCGTGCCCGCTCGAGTCCATGTGACGCCTCCTCATTGCGCTTGGCCGCGATCCGCCGCACTGTCAGGGATGCGAGCACGGGCAGGAACACACCGAGCGTGTCGGATGAAGGTCCGATTCGCTCGGTGAGCATGATCGCCGGGTACAGACTCTCTACATCGCACTTGACGACAGGGCTGAATGCGCCGACGCGACGGAGCTCGGTGTATCCGCCGGGATAGTCGCGAGGTGGTTCGGGTAACGGCACGCTTTCTCCTGCCGATAGATACGCTCTCACCAGCAGGTCGTTCACCTTTTCTCCTGGTCCACCAGATGCGATTGACTGCAATGTGCGTGGCAGGATCTGCGCTTGGTAGAACTCTGTCGGTAAGGCGAGCTCGCTCAGGGTGTTCACGTCCAGCACATCATCGATCGCGTAGCGTGTCAGTCGATCGCGATCGCTGTGCCATGTTGTCCGAATCTCTTCGCCGGGAACGAACGTGCGTTGTTCGCGTGTCCGCCCGAGTGCATCGACGGCGGCCTTCAGCCCGTAGCTCTCCAACGCGCCTGCTGCGTCGTACCGCTGTACTTGCTGGTAGGTGTCGATGAGGTGTCGACCATAAACGTGTGCCGACTGGTACGGGATAGTGCGCGCTCCCGCCTTGAACCGCTGCTCTCCGGCGAACCGTACCGGCGAGCCATCTCTGCCCCAGCGGAGGTTGCGCTGGTGAAGCCGAGCGCGTTCACTGAGGAACGGCAAGTCGAAGTTGAACAGGTTGTGCCCTTCGATCACGTCTGGGTCAATTGACAGAATGGCAGCGCCGAGGGCGTCCAAGAGCGAGGCTTCATCCATGTCGTCGGCGCGGAGGACACGCGCCTGCTCACCGTTGATGCTTAGCGCAATCATGATGACGTGTGCAGCCGGGTCCTGTGGGTCAAACCCAAGTGTCTCGATATCGAGCTGCAGACGAACCAGGTCGCTGAATTCCATTCCGCGAAACAAACCACGGCCAGATTCGACAAAATACTGTTCCGCCGCGCTCGCGGGTGCGATGAATGAGACTCCCTGCTCCCGCAGGCCCCGACGCGCCTCTTGCCAGTCCCTCCAGCTAGCGAAATGCACGCGCGCATTCAGACGCCCGTCGCCACGCAACTGCTCGTAGCGAGAAAGATGCTGCACGTCGGACTGGTGAGCAACGAGCCAGGGCTGGAAGAGCTCTGTCGTTGCACGTACTACAGAGCCGGTGCGGTGGTAGCAACGAATTCCGCTCTCGCCGGCGCGCTCGACAGCGACAATCCCCGGCGTCTGGTCCGCACCGACGAATTGCTTGAGATCGGCGGCGTCGTCAGGTGCGCTGAAATCTGTAGCGTGAGCCATACCACGTCCGCTCCCAGCCAGGTCTGAGCCACCCCGTTCGGCCCACATACCTTTGGTTACCACAGTACTATTGTTCGTGCACACCCCGATTTCTATGATCGACAGGACGGCGCGGCGGGATGTCGTCACCGGTCGCTCGTCCGTGCCGATGGTTATGAGAATGTTCCGGGGGGAATGCATGCGACGCAATGGGCGCCTATTAATTCTACTTGGGGTGACCCTCGCACTGGCAGCGATTGCGCTGGCAGCGTTCGCGTTTGCGGGTGGCGGCGACGGTGACCGCGACGCAAACACATCTGGGACTCCGGCGGCGACCCGCTCGACCGTCGTCCGTGCCAAGCGCGATATCCCTGCTCACACGGTCCTCAAGGCGGAGGATGTCGAAGAGGTCCAGGTGCCGAGTGACCAGATAACTCCGGATTCGGTCCAATCCACTGGCGAAGTTATCGGGTTTGCGTACAGCGTTGAGCTGACCGCCCAGCAGCGACTCCTGCGCTCGAACCTGGAGCGGCCAGGCTTGGCGAATAAGTTGGCCGATGGGAAGCGCGCAATCGCACTACCCGTTGACTTGAACAACCTCCTTGGTGGTCTGTTACGCGACGATGATGTGGTTGACATCGTGTACACCATTCCGGTTGAGCTGACGCGTGTCTTGCCAACCGAACCCTTGGAGATCCCCGACAACCTGGAGTTGCGGGATGTCGCGATCACGCTTCCGCCGTACGGAGAGAGCCCTGGAGCAACGTATCCCTATCCGGGAGAAGAGGGTTCACGGTTCCTGATCAGTGATGTGCCGGATGGCGACCCGCAGGCCAAGCTGATCTTGCAGAGCATTCGCGTCATCCGGATCGTATCTGCTGACGCTGCGACGAGCGGCGGCAGCCAGGTGTCATCAAATGATGGCAGTTACATCATCCTCGAAGTTGACCCCCAACAAGCCGAGCTCATTGCGTTTATGAAGAGCTATGGCACGTTCCAGATTGTGCTGCGCAACGGAGACGACTCCGCCGCTGCGACGACCACCGGCATCAACCTCGGGGAGATGGTTGAGCAGTTCGCCTTCCCGTATCCGAAGACGGTGCGCGTCCCAGGTCCAGGAGCGCAGTAAACATGGCAGGAAAGATACGCGTCGTCATCGTCGATGACGTTGCGGAGAGTCGAGAAAACGTCGAGCGGCTCCTCCGCTTCGAGCCGGACATTGAGATCATTGGTCATGCCGCGCGTGGCCAGGAGGCGATCGACCTGGCGCTTGCCCGTGAGCCTGATGTCATGTTGATGG
>QEUZ01000378.1 GCA_003577355.1 Chloroflexota bacterium
CGGCGAGGCCGTCTTTTCGATCATTTCGCTGTTCCTGCGCGATTACGCTCCGATTCGCGAGCGCGCGGAAGCAGCCACCGAACGCATGCTGGCCATCCCGGAGCTCCTGCGACAGGGTTCCGCCAACCTCAAGCGCGCACCACGGGCCTGGGTTGAAAAGGGCATCAACGAATGTACCGGCGCCATCGCGCTCCTCACCGAGGGGGTGGACATCCTCTTTGAGCGCCACGGTGTGAACGACCCAGCATTCTTTTCTGCCGCCCGAGTTGCTCGTGAAGGCTTCCGCATCTTCAAGCACGACCTGCAGGAACGCCTGTTGGCGACTGCACACGACCACTACGCCTGCGGGGCAGAAGCCTTCGATATGCTGCTCCGCACCGGGCACTGCCTGGAGATGGATGGGGCAGCCGTCGAAGCATACGCGCGCGCGCGGTTGGAAGAGGCACGCCGCAACCTTGCAGCAATGGCCGAGCAGATCGAGCCAGGGACGCCAGCGGAACAGCTACTCGCCCGTTTGCAGGACGACCATCCGGCTCAACCAGACTACTACCCGGCATTCCAGGCGGAATTTGACGCCGCCCGGACATATGCCATCGAGCGTGAGCTACTGACGTGGCCGGACTACCCAATCGTCTTTGAACCGATACCGGATTGGGCTAGAGCGGCGCAGCCATACCTGTACTTCCTGTTCTACCGCGCGCCGGCGCCGTTTGACCCGCACGTGGTGCAACGGTACTTGATGACGCCAGTTGAACCGGACATGCCCGCGGAAGAGCAAATGCGCCGCCTGCGTGCCACGAACCGGTCCCAGATCCGCCTCAACCACATCATTCACCACGGCGGCATCGGCCACCACGTGCAGAACTGGTGGGCGTATCGTGCGGAATCGCGCATTGCCAGGGTCGCTGCGGTGGACTGCGCCTTGCGTATTGCCATGCTCTGCGGGGGGACGATGGCAGAAGGCTGGGCTTGCTACGCGGTCGACCTCATGGGGGAACAGGGGTACTTCACTCCACTGGAAGCGCTCTCGGAACAGCAGAGCCTTGCACGCATGGCCGCGCGCGCTGTCGTCGATTGCGGGCTACATCGAGGAACATTGTCGTTCGACGCCGCTGTCGCCTTCTACCGCGACGAGGCCAGCATGCCCGAACAAGCAGCTCGCACCGAAGTGATCAAGAATTCGATGTTTCCCGGCGCTGCGATGATGTATCTCATCGGAACCGACGCGATCCACACGCTGCGCCGCGACCTGCAGGACCGCTGGGGGGCTGAGTTCTCCTTGCGGCGTTTCCACGACGCATTTCTGGCGCATGGCTCACTGCCGGTAGCACTGGTCGCGAAACTGATGCAAGGTGAACCGATTACCCTCGATGGCTACGTTCCGCCGCTATCCGGGTAACCCGGGCAACGAGAACCCCTTCGTCGAACTGCACCACCGAGATGCCATCCGCCGACGCGAGCTTTTCGGATGGCATCTCGGTTCGCCACGCGAGCGCCTCGTCGATGCGGAGATGTTCGCCGTCCAGTTCCAGAAACACAGGGGTCCCGCGCTCACGCACGCCGCGGACGAAGTTGAAAGCCGCCCGTGCGCTTCCGACCGGACGAAGAACGAAGTCCGCCGCTTCAGGCCAGGGGGCATACGTGGCCTTCGCATCGTCTTGCGTAGATGTGGCAACAGGCCCGGCATGCAGCGCCTCGATGAGCTCAACCGACAGCTGCCCACCTAGCTGGGCAAGTTGCGTCTCCAACTCCGCCTCAGGCGTACCGTCGGCGTAGGGCAGGCGAGCCTGCCGATAGATCGGCCCAGCGTCAAAGCGTTCGGTTAGTTGATGCAGAGTCACGCCTGCCTCACCATCCCCAGCGCGGAACGTCCAGAAAAGCGGATCTGGCCCACGCAACGCCGGGAGGAGCGACGGATGCACGTTGAACGCACCGCAACGCGCCGTGCCCACAAGCTGCTGGGGCAACTTGAATGGGTAACACGCGACAACAATGACATCGGGCTGTAGCCGATGCAGCAACGTAGCAGTTGCCGCCGAACTCGGGGCCGGAAGCGCGTAGCTCGCACCAGTATACGCCGCGAGGAACGCATCATCTGTCCGTAACCGCACTGGTAGTGGGTGAGACACGCCGGGTGGCCCGGGCAGCAGTACGGCGCGTACGTCGATGCGCCCCGAGGCAAGTAGCAATTGGCGCAGAACGCCAAAGGTGAAGCGACACCGGATACCGAACAGCACAACACCCGGTCGTGCTGCCGCAGGTGATAGAGTTGCGTTGGCCCGCGTCGTGGGGCACATATCAGGTTGCAAGGTCGCGACGGGTGATCGGGGGAAAGGCATGGCCCGCACAGTCTATTGCGTCAAGCTGAAGCGCGAACTACCTGGCCTCGATGCGCCTCCGTTCCCGGGTGAGCTCGGCCTACGCATTTACGAACACGTCTCGGCCGAAGCGTATCGAATGTGGGGGCAACACGCGACGATCCTGATCAACCACTACGGGTTGCACCCGGTCGACCCAGAGACACGGAAATTCCTTCGCAAGGAAATGGAAGAGTTCTTCTTCAACGACGACACCGAAATGCCCGAAGGGTGGATTGACCCAAGTGACCCGCGTGCTCCCGCGCGCAAGGGGGGGGGGCCGCGCAAGAAGTAGTGGCCCGCTCACCTGCGAGCGATCAGCGGAACTGGCCGCGCACCAGCAATTGGGGCGAGTGCGTCGATCCGAATCCGAAGTCTCGCGTGGGAATCGCGCAATGCCTGCTCGACGGACCCTGGTGTGTCACCGCGTGCAAAGATGAACCCCAGGTAGCTCGCGCCTTCGGGCAGCGCCTGGATCGGGTAATTCACCCGGGCTGTAATCTCGATGCCGGTGATCCCTTCGACAGCCGCTGCTTCGCTGATGCCCGTCACGCCCCGGAAGATCCCAGAGCGCGGGATTGGGATCATCATCACTCCAACCGCACCACCGCTCCGCTCGGTCGTCCCAATTTCCATACCAGTGGCATGACGCAGGATCATCTCCTCGAGCGACATCCCGGCGCCGAACGTGAGAATTGTCGAGCAAAGGCCGCCAATCGACCGCCCCGCAACTTCGATGAGCCACGCACCCTGCTGATTGACTCTCAGCTCAGCGTGGATCGGCCCCTCGCGCAGCCCAAGTGCCAGCGCCGCAACTCGCGTTGCTTCGACGATCTCCGCCTGAGTCGCGTCCGGCAACCGAGACGGGGTGATGTAGATTGTCTCCTCGAAGAAAGGCCCCACCAGCGGGTCGGGCTTGTCGAACAGGGCCAGCACCGTCAGTTCGCCAGCGGTCAACAGTCCTTCCAGCGCCACTTCATCCCCTGGTAGGTACTCTTCAATCAACACCATCGCCGTCGCTGGTTCAACTCCTTCGGATTCCAGGATTGCGACCACCCGCTGGAAGGCGGCGACAAACGAAGGCGGGTCATCAACGCGGATCACTCCGCGACTCCCCGATAGGCGCAGCGGCTTGACCACACTCGGATAGAGCAACGAGTCAGCGACCGAATGCGGGTCGAGCTGTGCAGGAACCGCTCGAAACGCAGGGGTGCGCGCACCACCCGCGTGCATGAGTGAACGCATTACCAGCTTGTCACGGGCGGCGGTGGCCGACTCTGGACGGTTGTGCGGTAGCCCCAACGCTGCGTTGACCAGTGCGGCCAGCTCAGTCGCACTATCGTCAACCGCCAGAACCGCGCTTGCACGCACCTCGCGCGCAATGGCCACGATCTCGTCGGTTGCCTGGCGAAGGTCACCGAACGATACGGCATACCGGCCGGTACGAGGAGACCGCAGCGCATCCGGCGTGTCGACGATACTGATCGCATCGATCCCCAGCGCATCGGCAGCCGCCATGAACGCGCCAGCCCGATACGTCGCGGGCGACATCAGCAGTAAGACTGGTCT
>QEUZ01000379.1 GCA_003577355.1 Chloroflexota bacterium
CTGCCGAGTGGACGCCTCCTCGGATCCTGGATGGCTCACCCGGATGTCGCGCTGTATTCTGTGGCGCTCAGCCACGACGACCGGCTGCTTGCATCCGCCGATCGGGAAGGTGGGGTTGCCGTCTGGGAGCTCGCGACCCAACGCCGGCTCTGGAGTGCGCTGCTCCACACCGGCGCCGTGCGTACGCTGGAGTTCAGCCCAGATGATTCGCTGCTCCTGACGACTGGGGAAGACGGCCGGGCATTCACCATTGACCCCAACAATGGCCGCGAGCTTGGGTCGTTCGGCACAGGTTCCTCTGCTATTGCGGTAGCCGCGTTCGACCAGGACGGCGACCTCGTCATCTACAGCAACACGGGGTCGCCACCCGCTGCCTATGCGGCACGCGGCGGAAACCTGGTCATGCGTTTTGCGGATGCCGATGACGATGTGACATCGATTACGCCGCTACCGGATTCAACAGAAATCCTCGTCAGTGGTTTCTACACCACGATGCGAGTGTGGGACACCGTCACTGGCAATCTGGTGCGTACCGTGAGCAACATGGATACGCCGTACGCCCAGCACATCGCCTGGATCCCTGGCAGCGAGCATTTCATCATCGTTGGGGCCAACGGGTACGCCGCCATTTGGGATGCCCGCACCTGGACCCTCGTCACCCCTTTGGTCGGCCACCGTGCCATCGTCCAAAACGTCGTCGTCAGCGCAGACGGGCGGCTGGCCGCGACGTTTAGCTTCGACGGCGTGACACGGGTCTGGGACACGACAACCGGCACTGCGCTGGCAGTGCTGCGCGGTCATCAGGAAGCGGTCGAAACCGCTGTATTCAGCTCCAGCGCACCGCTGATTGCCACGGCATCCTACGACGGCACGATCAACGTCTACCGCTACGACGCGCGCGACGCGCTGCCAGACGACCTCGTGCGCCTGGCCGAAGCTCGCATCACTCGCGACCTGACGCCCGCCGAACGCGCCTTGTATCTACACGAAGAGGGTGGCGAATGAGCGACCTAGCGCCCGCTCCGCCAACACAACGCACGAACATTGGTCACGATGACTACCCAGCACTCTTCATTGGCGCGAACGCTGCATCGAGCACTGGCCGGCGGCACTACTTCCGGATCGTCAAGGCCGACCTGCTGTTCCTGTTGGCCGGCGCAACTCTCAGTACAATCGCACCGCTCCTCGACACCGTCTCTGGTCAAACGATCCGCTCCATCTCGGTTGCGTTCCTGGTGCTTGGGTTCGTCGCCAAGACATCCGGGCGCATTCGCCGCTTTGATAATGAGTGGTTCGATGGCCGGGCAGTTGCTGAGTCGGTCAAGACGCTCACCTGGCGCTTCATGATGCGCGTCTCGCCCTTCGATGGGACCGACCGCGACGCCGAGCAGCGCTTCTCCAGCGATCTTCGCGAGATTATTCGCTCGTATCCCGGCCTCATTCTGGAACTCGGGAGCGAACCAACCTCGGCCAGGCAGGTAACGCCAAACATGCGGGCAGTACGCAACGAACCGTACGACGCGCGGCGCGCGTTCTATCTCAGCGAGCGCATCGACGATCAGATACGCTGGTATGCCGGGCGCGCCGAACAAAACCGGCGGGCTGCGTCGCGCTGGTTCTGGCTTGGGCTGGCGGCCCAGAGCAGCGCCATCGGGCTGACGATTGTACGGATCGTCGTCACATCCGGCCCGGATATCGTCGCCCTGGCTGCCGCGATCTCGGCGATGGCGACCGCCTGGACGCAGATCAACCGCAACGACGAGCTGGCGAAGTCCTATGGGGTCGCAGCACAGGAGCTCATCCTGATCAAGGGGGAACTCGAGAACGCCGAAGCGGAAGCGGAGTTCATCGACATTGTTGCCGAGGCCGAATCTGCAATCTCCCGCGAACACACCATGTGGATGGCGAAGCGCCGTTAATCGGGCGACTCACGCCACGCCCACGTGTCGAACGCGCGCACCTCTTCCGGCGGCTTGCGCCGCCGGGGCCGGGCGTCGCGCTCACGCGTATCTTCGTCCAACGTTGCCGGGTCAGCCGGGTACCCCAGTGCGATAAGTGCCAGCACGCGCACCTGCGCCGGGATCGCCAGCGCAGCCCGCACCCCATCTTCGTCGAACCCACCGAGCGGGTGCGCTTGCACACCCAGCGCAACCGCCTGGAGCAGCAGGTTCTCCAGCGCCATGCCGCAATCGAGCAGATAGTACTCGCGCCCCTCACGGATCTGGCCGTCGTTGGGGTCGGCCGCCATCGCTACCAGCACCGGGGCACGGCGCGCATACTGGTTCCCACGTGTGAGCGTTGCCTGCACCGCTGCCAGGACATGCGGAGCGCGGGCAACGACGAAGCGCCATGGTTGGCGGTTGCCGTAGGACGGCGCCCAACGCGCTGCCTCGAAGAGCGTTTCCAGCACGTCGTCCGGCAGTGGGTCGGCCGCGAAGGCGTAGCGGCTTGCCCGGCGGGCGATGACGTCAAGCAGGTCCGGCATTGGCGAACCGCGTGATCGCGAGGGAGTCCAGGGGGATGGCAGTACCGCCAGTGGTGATGAGATCGGCCAGCAGTACCCCAATGTAGGGTGCAAGCGCGAACCCATGCCCGGAGAAGCCAGTCGCCAGATACAACCCGTCGATGCCTGGCACAGCGCCCAGGATCGGCACTTCGTCCGCGGCCACCGCCTCGAGCCCAGCCCAGGCGCGCAACACCCGCGTTTGGCGCAATATCGGCCAAACCGACGATGACGCTGCAGCGCTGCCACGCATACTCTCGGCGCGGTTCATGCCAATCGGCTGTTCACGCTGCATGTAGACCGATGCTGGCCAGCCGCCACCGATCAGGTAGTTGCCATAGCGCAATTGCTTGAGGCTCAACAGCACACCGACGCAGCCGACAACGGGGTCCAACGCATGCGGCAATGGCGTCGTGAGCATCATCTGTGGCGCAGCGACCTCGATCGGCAACGTGAGCCCAGCCAGTGCGGCGATCTGCGGGCTCCAGGCGCCCGCCGCCACGACCACCGCATCCGCGCCAACGATGCCACGAGGGGTTTCAACGCCGCGCACTTTGCCCCCGTCGATTACCAGGCCGGTAACTGGGGTGTGCTCGTACAGGGTCGCGCCATTGCGCACCGCAGCGCGGGCAAAAGCCTTCGTTGTGGTGATCGGCTGGGCGTGACCATCGGTTGGGCAGTACGCGCCTGCCAGCATCGTATCTGCCAGACCCGGCGCAACCTCGCGCAGGTCGTCGCCATAAAGCATGAAGACATCCAGTCCGGCGGCGCGCTGTTCGGCAACGCGCGCCTCCAGCCACGGCAGGCGGGCTTCATCTGCCACGACCGTCAGGTGGCCCTGCTGGTAATACTCCAGGTCGGCGTCGAGCTCCTCACGCAACCCCGGCCACATGGCAATCGCCCGCAAGGCAATCGGTAGCTCGCGCGGGTCGCGCCCCTGCTGGCGAACGCCTCCGGCGCTCGCTCCGGACGCCGCACACGCCACCTCACGGGCTTCCAACAAGGTGACCGGCGCACCGCGCTTGGCCAACTGATACGCGATCGACGAACCGATGACCCCACCACCAATGACAACTGCTGACATGGCTTGGCTTTCAGCTATGAGCGGTGAGCGGTGAGCTGTCAGCTTTGAGCTATCAGCTGTTAGCTGTGAGGCAGCCGGAGTCCCTTACGCCAACCACCCCATCAGCCAACATGATACGCGAACTCATCGAGGACCCCACCCACCTCCAGCAAGCCTCCAGCCGACAACTCTCAGTTCACCTCACGAGCTCACAGGTTACAACGCACAGCTCACCGCTCACCGCTCACGGCTCACCGCTCACGGCTCACCGCTCACGGCTCACAGCTCACCACTCACGGCTCACCACTCACAGCTCACCGCTCACCGCTCACGGCTCACAGCTCACCACTCACGGCTCAC